>JBATHN010000891.1:0-3950 GCA_049666885.1 Desulfobacterales bacterium | reverse complement strand
TCACGCAGCGGCGGCATTTTGATTTCAATGACATTCAGACGGTAGAAGAGGTCCTCCCTGAAATTGCCGGCAATCACCTCTTTTTCCAACTGCTTGTTGGTAGCGGCGACAATCCGGATATCGACCGACAAATCTTCGCTGCTTCCCACCGGCTTGAAGGTCCGCTCCTGAATGGCCCGGAGCAGCTTGACCTGGATCGGCAGGCTAAGCTCACCGATTTCGTCCAGAAAGACCGTGCCTTTGTCGGCCACCTCGAAGAGCCCCTTTTTGTCATGGGTGGCACCGGTGAACGATCCCTTCTTGTGTCCGAAAAGCTCGCTTTCCATCAACGTTTCAGGAATGCCGCCGCAGTTGATGACCACAAATGGATTGTCGCTGCGGCCACTTTCCTGGTGCATGGCACGGGCTACCAGCTCTTTGCCTGTGCCACTCTCACCGGTGATCAGAACATTGGTGCGGGTGGGCGCCACCTGACGGATCATCTTGTAGATGTGAAGCATTGCCGGACTGTTGCCGACGATAAGTCCGAAATGAAGATTCTCCTTTAGTTCGTGTTCGATAATCTCTTTTTCGTGTTCGACGGTCTTCAGATCGAGGGCCTTGGCGATGGTCTGTTTCAGCTCGTCGTTGTCAAACGGCTTGGGCACGTAATCGTACGCCCCCCCGTTCATGGCTTCCACCGCGGTTTCGGTCGACGCATAGGCCGAGATCATGATAACGGTCGTTTCCGGATTTTTGGACTTGCAGGCTTTCAGCACATCCAGGCCGGTCATGTCGCCGAGTTTGATGTCGCAAAGCAGCAGGTCGTATTGGTTTTTGGCGAGCAAGTCGATGGCTGTGCGCCCGTTTTCGGCTAACGAAACCCGATACCCTTCATGTGACAGTAAAAATTCGAGCAGCTCGCGCATGCTCAGTTCGTCGTCGACAACCAGGATGTGCTGTTGGATGGTGTCCGCCATAATTCAGAATATACCCTTGTAGGATTCAAACATATTGAAAATTAATTTAATTCACACCTAAACCACCTTTCTATCAAGTGGTTTAGGTGTGAATTAAATGATTATACCGTAATTAAGCCGATGATTCCAGAGGATCTTGCAGAGTTGAATACGGAATGGCGATGGCAGAGGAGGTCGTGGCCTGACATGAAACCACGCTATCGTTGATCCGGACACAGACAAGCTATTGATATGTCGCAACCGGAAGGTAACGAAATGCAAAATAAAAAAATGGTTTTCTCTCTCATGGGTCGAGCGATCATCGTGGTCGTTGCGCTATAGTTCCCTATTCGGGACGGCATCGGATGCCGCAGGTGCGGCAAAAATTGGGGCAAAGACTTTTTGTAATTGGTATAAAAAAAATCACGGTGTTGTATAGGCAACTAATGGGCCTTTATTCTAGAAGGTGCCCGATTCTGTTCCAGCGCACCGAAAATTTGTCGGTGTTCCATGACCAGTAAATCATGAACGCCTTTCCGCTGACCATCTTCAAATCGACAAACCCCCAGAAACGGCTGTCGAAGCTCTGGTCCCGATTATCGCCCATGACAAAAAGGGAATTTTCAGGCACCGTGATCGGACCGAAATTGTCCCGGGCCTGGGTCCCGGCCGGAAAGATGTGCGGATCCGTTATAATGGTATAGTTTTCAACGAGCGGTTTGCCGTTGACGTAGATCGTTTTGTTGTGGCCTTCGATGACGTCCCCGGCCACGCCGACAACCCGTTTGATGAAATCCTTCTCAGGCTCTATCGGGAACTTAAAAACAATGATGTCTCCCCCTTTGGGGTGCTTGAAAGGAATGATCACTTTTTGCAAATATGGCAGCTTGACGCCGTAGATAAACTTGTTGACCAGAATGTGATCGCCGATCAACAGCGTGTCCTTCATCGATCCAGATGGTATTTTGAAAGCCTGCACCACAAAAGTGCGAATGAAGAGTGCCAGCAAAATAGCCACAAGAATGGCTTCGACGTTCTCCCGCAGGCGGCTCTTCTCCCTGAGGGCTATGTCTTTTTTGAGGGTATCCTCGGTCATTGTTACTCGGTTACCTTTCTTTTACGCTTGCTTTAAAAACTACTCGACTGCCAACCCACGGTTTTATTAAGAGCATTGATTAGTTTCCGATCCAGAAATCGCCATTTTTTGCAAGTTCAAGGAAATCAGCGGCATTGCGCGGAGGCGGACGGTTCTGTACGCCGCACAAGCGATTCCGTCGATTGACGCCGATATGTCCCGAAGCAGGCGGGGAATTGCGGAAAAGGGCCATTTATGGACGGAAACTACGCGATATACGGGCCGAAAAGCGTCCACATAACTCTTAACAGCACATTGCCCATAATGCCGGCGATGACGTCATCTATCACGACGCCGGTACCGCCTGAAAAATGACGTTCGGCAGTGCGAATGGGAAACGGCTTGACGATGTCGAGGATGCGAAAGACGATAAAACCGGACAAGACCGTCAAAACATCGAACGGCAGTCCGGCCAGCGTCACCATCATGCCGGCCACTTCGTCAATGACGATGCAACCGGGATCTCGTGCTTTCAGAATCTCCTCGGCGCCGGTTGCCACCCAGACGGCCAAACCGATAAAGACGAGAATAATCCCGAATGTTACCGCTAACGGCAACCCGGATAAAAAAAAACACGGTATGAGCGCCAGCAGCGATCCGAAGGTACCGGGAGCGACCGGTATCCGACCGACGTAACATCCAGTTGCCAGAAACATCACGGCCGCTTGTCGCCAATTCCGCATCCCGTGTCTATCCTTGTGGCCTTTTTTTGTCAAGAAGCAAGTCTCGTCGCTGCACCGCCGAACAGGCGACCGGGAAATGGCGGCAGCCTTTCCGGCCACAGTAAAGATATTACTTGGTGCATGTATTCATAACCTGGGTTAAGCGGTTTCCCGCCCAGGCGGGATTAAGCGTTCTGAGTTGAAAAGTCATAAACTCAAGAGGTTCCAAGTTTACCTTTCCCCGTTCAGGGTTGAATGATTGAAGCGATATGGGTTCAAAGGTTTACCGTTCCCCGTTCAGGGTTGAAGAATTGAAGTCCTTTCTTGAACGCTGAACCCAGAACCTTCGAACCCAGAACCACTCAGTTTAGGATCTTGTAAATAGATTTGATAAACCTTTAAAATCCCCCACCCTCCTTCAGCGCAGGTTTTTCAACTTCCCGTCGGCACGGCAGCCACGCGCCATCTCTCAGTGTGTTCACCCGGCAGCCTGGAGCCGGATGATTTCCAGAAGCAGCTCGACGGACTTGACCATATCATCAACCGCTACGGATTCGCCTACCGTGTGAACATCCTTCATGCCGGTTCCCAGAACACCGGTAAGAATCCCTTTATCGAAAAAAATGTTGGCGTCCGACCCTCCGCCGGAGGGCTTGCAGATCATGTTGCGGCCCAGGTTCGCGGCCGCCTGCCGGGCGAGGGTTACAACAGGGTGGTTCTCAGGAATCAGGGTCCCGGGAAAATCTTTTTCGATGCTGACTTCCAGCCGGGGACGTTCCTCATTGTACCTTTCGGTGCAACAAGCGTCTACCACCCTTTGAAAGGCGGAGACGATCGTGTCGGTGACGGCCTGCAACTTTTTGGGATCGTGACTTCTTACCTCCCCTTTCACGGTGACTTTATCCGGAACGATGTTTGTGGCAATGCCGCCCTCGATGACACCGATGTTGCAGGTCGTTTCCCGATCGACGCGACCTAGCGACAAACCGCTGATGGCTTGACCAGCCAACCAGATGGCGTTGATGCCTTTTTCAGGAGCGGCGCCGGCGTGGGATGCCTTGCCGTGAACCACCAGCTCGAGACGGTTGGCAGCCGGTGCACGGGTCACGATGCCGTCGGTGTCCGTGGCATCCAACACATAGCCATAAGTGGCGGTCAAGAGACCGAGATCGAGATGCTTGGCACCCAGCAGCCCGACTTCCTCGCAGATGGTAA
>JBATHN010000890.1:0-1597 GCA_049666885.1 Desulfobacterales bacterium | reverse complement strand
CTGAAGTTTCTCAACAAAACCTACCCCTTGAAGGCACACGTGAAGAGTCTCGGCGGATTCAGCGCACATGGAGACAAACAGGAACTCTTGCGGTTTATCAAGGAGTCGAATCTAAACATCAAGCGCATTGCCGTGGTACACGGGGAAGAGGACCAGGCGCTGGCGTTCGCCGGCCATCTGCGTCAGGCCGGCCATTCGGTCCTTGTCCCGAAAAGAGGCGAAACCATTCGGCTGTAGGCATGTTTGGGTCATTGGATATTGTCATTTGGGGTTTTCTTGAAATTTGGTGCTTGGAATTTGAGATTTCTGAAGTCCTCAATACCCGGTATAGTATCTCTAAAGATTACCTTATATAGGGGGTATAGTCCCGATAGGTTTACTATGAGGGGGCCAAAAAGATGAGTCGGTTTCTGATGGTGGACATAGGAGCGGGAACCATGGACATCCTTTACTACGACAATGAGTCGCCCCAGCACTACAAGGCGGTCGTCAAGTCACCGGTGCAGACGGTGGCCGAAAGGGCGGCCGGCCAGCCCGGAAACCTGGTAGTGACCGGCAGTGAAATGGGTGGCGGTCCGATCACCGAAGTACTGCGGGAGCGCGCCGTACAAGCGCAAGTCGTCATGTCGACCGCGGCCGCCGCCACCCTGAGTCACAGGCCGGAGCGCATCCGCGATTGGGGGATCCAGGTGGTCGATGATGCCGCGGCCGAAGAAATGGCACGGCGATCTCAGGTCACCCACTTGATCCTCGAAGACCTGGAAACCGAGAGGTTGCGGCAGATCGTCACATCTTTCGGCGTACCGTTTGAATTCGAGGCCGTCGCGGTCTGTGCTCAGGACCACGGGGTACCACCGCCGGGAACCTCCCATCTGGTCTACCGACACGAAATCAACTGCAAGGTCCTGGAACGCGAACCATTGCCCCACGCCCTTTTCTATCGCGGATCCGAGGTACCCGTCACGCTTAATCGGCTGCGTTCGATTGCCGCCAGCGCCGCAAAACTGCCGACCGATGAGGTTTACGTCATGGACAGCGGCATGGCGGCCATTCTCGGTGCGTCCGCCGATGTGCTGGCCGGTAACAGGAAAAACGTCCTGGTTCTCGACATCGCCACCTCTCACACGGTCGGAGCCGCGCTGTCGGGCGGCGAGTTGGCCGGTTTTTTCGAGTACCACACCCGTGACATCACGCTGAACCGCCTGGAATCCTTACTGTGCGAGCTGGCCGACGGCAAGTTGACGCACGCCGACATCTTGAAGGAGGGTGGCCACGGTGCCTTCGTCCGCCGCAGCATCGGTTTCGATGCCGTCGACATCATTTTGGCCACCGGGCCCAAACGCCGCCTTGTTGAAACCTCACGACTGCCGATCACATTTGGAGCACCATGGGGGGACAACATGATGACCGGAACGGTCGGCCTGCTGGAAGCCTTGCGCCGACACAAAGGCCTCGAGGCAATCGTCTATCTGTAGAGAGCCCGGTCGAACGGATCGACCCATTGACGCTGATTGTTAGCAGGTACAGGCTATGGCTTCGGATATGCCGGCAGAAAAGTTCCTCAAAGATGCTCTTCATTCGAGGAAATCGTTCATGA
>JBATHN010000889.1:0-3423 GCA_049666885.1 Desulfobacterales bacterium | reverse complement strand
CTGTTGTTGTATCTCGGCATGTTGAACCAATACCGAAAACCGGTCGCCGGCTGTTGAAATGTCGGCTGTGCGGCCGGGAGAAAGAACCGGAATGAAGCTGCAGAAATTGTCGGAGTCAGGTGTGCGGTTTAGCTACAGCCGGTGTCCGCTAGCGGGCAATTCCTTGTACGGCGGATGGAGAACCTTTTATTCGTAGCGCAGCGCATCCACAGGATTAGCCGATGCCGTCCGGAGGGCTTTAAGGCCCACCGCCAGCAAAACGACCACAATGGATAAGGCCGCGGCCGTCACGAAGGGACCGACGGTGAGATTGATGCGGTAGGCGAAGCCCTTGAGCCAGTAATCGAGGGATTCGTAAGCCACGGGCCATGCGATCAAGTTGGCGATGAGCACCGGTTTGACATAATCAATCAGCATCGAGCGCAGGATGTCCCGTGATGAAGCGCCATGGGCTTTGCGGACGGCAATCTCCTTGGTCCGCTGTTCGCAAAGAAAAGAGGTCAGCCCGTAGAGCCCCAGGCAGGAGAGCAGCAAGGCCAAAAGGGATGACACAGCAAACAGCTCACCCACTTTTTCTTCGGCTTTGTACATCTTGTCCAATCTCTCGGACAGAAAGAGGTGATAAAACGGGATATCCGACTCCAACTGCTGCCAGACATCTTGGATGAAGGACAGGGTTTTCTCGACATCCTGGGGCGACACCCGGATAAACGCAAAATTAAGCAGCTCCGGCTTGTCGGCCAGCAAAAGCAGCGGTTCCACGTTTTCGCGCAGATTGGTAAAGTTGTAGTCATCCACCACGCCGATGACAAGCCGCTTGTGCTCCCAGGTGGCAATCCATTTGCCGACCGGTTCGTCGAGGCCCATCTGCCTTACGGCTTCCCGGTTGACGATCCAACCTGTGCGGTGGGAATCCCCTGAGAAGCTTCTGCCTTCGGTCAGTTGGATCTGCATCGTCTCGATAAAATCCGGATCGACCACACCAAAGTGGATAATGAGGCCTTCAGCGTCCGTCCTGCCTTCCCAATCCGTCAGCAGGGTCGAGGGCCCTTCCCATACCGGCATATCCCGTGCCGCCGTCACACCGGTAATGTTCGGGTGCGGCAGCAGCAGGGCCTTGAAGTCGGCGTACCTCTCTTTGACGGCCTCGGACAACGGTACACAGATCAGGTTATCCGGGGTATAGCCGGGGCGCCTGGTGCGCATGTAGTTCAGTTGGTGGGCGATGGTCAGTGTGGCGATGATCAGAAGGATGGAAACCCCGAATTGGCAGACGACCAGAAACTTCCGCAGCGTTGCCGGCGCGGCAGCGCCCGTCGATCGCTTCAGGACCGCGGTCGGCTTGAAGGACGACAGGAGGATGGCCGGGTAAATTCCGGCAGCCGCACCGGTGAGTACGGCAGCCCCGGCCATGGAGAAGAGGACCAGGCGGTTCTCCGGGTTGAAAAGCTTCAGGTTCTTGACCTCCATCTCGACCCATTGGTTGAAGGACGGCAAGGCCACCTCCACCAGACAGACGGCCAATAGGAAGGCGAAAAAGCTCAAAAGGACGGCTTCACACAGAAACTGAGCCACCAGCTGGCTGCGGCTGGCGCCGAGGGTTTTCCGCAGGGCGATCTCCCCGGCCCGCCGCGCAGAGCGTGCCGTCTCGATGTTGACGTAATTTAAGACGGAAATGACCAGGATGCCGATGACGACCGCCAGCAGCAGGTAATCCAGGCGGATGTCGTAGGGAGCCCTCAGGAAATCGTAGGCGAAATCGGAATGCAGGAAAATTCGCGTCAGCGGCTGCAGGCTTATCTCCAGTTTAAAATCAGGCAAATCGTATTTCTGCAGGTATCGGTGGTGTTTCCGGTGGAATTCTTCTGGGTCAGTCCCCTCCCGGAGCAGCACATAGGTGGTGAAATTGCTGGTTTTCCAGTTGTTCACATAATCCGGATTGGGGTACCGATCCATCGACAGGATCACTCCGAGCGGAATGTGCGTTCGTCTTGGATTTTCGATGACCGCATCGACCCTCACCTCTCCGATGCGCGGGATAAAAATGGTTTTTCCGATGGGGTCTTCGTCTGCGAATATCATCCGGGAGACGTTTTGGGTCAGAACAGCAGAATGCGAATCCTCCAAAATGGGTTTTCCAGTGCTGCGGGTGATCTCGAAGGAGAAGATCCGGAAAAAGGCCGGGTCCGTATAGTTGACGATAACGTCCCTGGTCCACCGGCCGGCGTATCTGACATGGGATCGGCTGGTTGCATTGAGGCTGACCGCATCCTCGACCTCCGGCAGATCGTTTTTAAGGGCCGCGGCCAGGGGCTCGGGGTTGATGGCAGAGGCCGTAGCTGATTCACTGGTTCGAATTGTTTTTATGACTCGGAAAATCCGATCGGCATGACGATGAAATGTGTCGAAGCGCAAATCATCCAGCACGAACAACAGGATCAGGATGGCGGCGGCCATGGCGGCGGCAAGGCCGACAAAGTTGATCAGCGCATGGACTCTGTGTCTGAGGATGTTACGCAGGGCGGTTTTAAAGTAGTTGGCGAACATCGACCTATTTCCAATGGTGTGACCCACCTCAAGCGACTCAAGCCGGGGCTTCCGCGAGCGGCCGCATGTGCCGGTCGTACTTCTCTTTCAAATTCTCGGTGACGATGTGGCCGTCAAACAGATGGATCACCCGGTTGGCATAATCCGCATAAGCCGGGGAGTGGGTGACCATCACGATGGTGGTGCCGTTTTCATTGAGATCGACCAATATTTTCATGACGTCGTCGCCATGGGATGAGTCCAGGTTTCCGGTGGGTTCATCCGCTAAAATAATCTTTGGATTGGCGATCACGGCCCTTGCCACGGCCACGCGTTGCTGTTGTCCGCCGGATAATTGCTGGGGAAAATGGTTTTTGCGGGGCATAAGTTCCAGTTGCTCCAGCATCTCACTAACGCACTTTTTACGATTGGCTGGCGAGACCCCGAGATACAACAGCGGCAGCTCGATATTTTCAAACACCGTCAACTCATCGATGAGGTTAAAGCTCTGGAACACAAAACCGATGTTGCCCTTGCGCAAACCGGCGCGCTTCTTCTCAGAATACCGGGAAACTTCTTCTCCCATGAAGTAATATTCGCCATCAGTGGGATTGTCGAGCATTCCGGCAATATGCAGAAAAGTCGATTTACCGCAACCCGAAGGTCCCATGATGGCGACGAACTCGCCATCCTGCACTTCAACGTTCACACCATTTAATGCGGTGGTTTCCACTTCCCCGGTAGTGAAGATTTTAGAGAGGTTTCTGGTTTTGATCATATCAGGCCTCTTCGATTTCTATATGTCGGTTTTCGTGTCAACATCCTGTTCAGGGGTACGATTTTTCGTATGCGTTTACAGGGCACCGCATCTGCTTTGTTGTCGGGCACTTGAAGTAC
>JBATHN010000888.1:0-1804 GCA_049666885.1 Desulfobacterales bacterium | reverse complement strand
TCGACACGGTAAGCACATCCGCCAATCGCAAACTGGGCCCGGAGCTGCTGATGACCGCGCGCTCGATCACGTTTTGCAACTCGCGCACATTACCGGGCCAGGAATAATCCTGCAGGATTTTCATAACGCTCTGCGGGATTTTCTCAATCGACCTACCCACCCCTTTGGACACTTTTTCGGTGAAAAATAGCGCAAGCAGGGGAATGTCCTCCATGCGGTCCCGCAGCGGCGGCACCGTAATTGGAAAAACATTCAAGCGGTAGAACAGATCCTCCCGGAAACGGCCCTCGCGAACCTCCGCTTCCAGGTCGCGGTTGGTGGCGGCAATCACCCGGACATTGACCCTGATCGTCCGGGTGCTGCCCAAACGTGAGAACTCCCCGTCCTGAATCACCTGCAGCAGCTTGGTCTGCAGCTCCAAAGGCAATTCACCGATCTCATCCAGAAATATGGTGCTGCCTTCGGCGACTTCAAAGCGACCGATATGCCGGGTCTGGGCCCCCGTAAAGGCGCCGCGCTCATGGCCGAACAGCTCACTTTCGATGAGGTTTGACGGTAGGGTGGCACAGTTCACTTTCACCAGGGCGCGGGTCTTGCGCGCACTATCGTTGTGGATGGCCCGGGCCACCAGGTCTTTACCGGTACCGGTTTCGCCAAGAATCAGAACCGTGGTATCGGTGGCGGCGACTTGCTCCACTTTGTCGAGAACGTATTTTATAGCGGCACTGGTGCCGATGATACTCTCGAAATTGCGCTCCAGCTTGATTTCATCCTGGAGGTAAGTGCTTTCGGCTTCCAGCTGGTCTTTCAGCCCCGCAATCTCCGTGTAGGCTTTGCGCAGGTCGTTTTCCGCCCGTTTGCGGTCAGTGATGTCGATATGGGACACGATGACCCCGCCTTTTTGCCCGGAAAACGGAATGACCCCCATCGAAAACCAGCGCTCTCCGGCCGACAAATCACAGGGATAATCCAGAAAAAAATTCGCCCGTTTTCCTTCTAACACGGCCTGTATCCCATCCAGTACTGTTTGGGACAGCGTATCACCAGCGCAAGCGCTTTCGCGGCAAGCGTCGATATAGTTGAGGCCGGTCCCAATTCGATCCAGAGGTCCCCCATCGAGTTCCTTGGCAAATCGTTCCCAACTTTTATTGACGTCCAGAATTTTACCCTCGCGATCCAGCACAGCAATTTGATATTGCAAAGAATCAAGAGTTGACCGATTAAAGGCTTTTGCGTGGCTGAGGGCTTCTTCGGACTGCTTGCGCGCCAGGGCATTGGCGAAAATCTCGGCCACCATCGCAATTCGAGTCATCAGATCTTGCGGCCATTCTCTGGGATGTTTCAGCATCGCCAAGGTCAGAAATCCCAGCGTCAACTGACTCGTCTTAAGGGGAACCACAACTGCTGATTGGACGCCTTGAGAGCGTAGGTATTCTTTCTCCGCCCCGGCTTCTTTGGGCAGGTCGTCAGGATCGGAAAAAAACACAATCTCACCGTTTAATATCTTTTTTTTGGTCCAGGTGAGCCGGTCGAATTCGATCAGCTCCGGTGCCGGCTCGACACCGGAGCTGGTATACGATTGGACGGCACGCAGCATTGGGTCGATTTCTGAAATGGTAAAAACCGTGACCCGATCCATCTCGAGGAATTCAGCGAGCATTTTCAATTCGTGCGCTATCTGTGAATCCACCCGATCCGGGGGCAAATTCACAAACCGGGCCGAAAGCTCGGACAGCGTCTTTTCAAAGCGCAATCGTTCTGCAAGATCGGCCTGAGCATAGTGGCGCAGCGTCCGTTGTCTCAA
>JBATHN010000887.1:0-1730 GCA_049666885.1 Desulfobacterales bacterium | reverse complement strand
CGGCTCTCGTTCCCCTGCTGACCATTATGCCGCTTCTCCGACCCGCGGCCCGCTCACCGTGGTCGGCCATAACCGTGTTTCGGGGCACGACGGGGCGATTTTTGGCGGCGGCGGCCGTCATCACCGGAACGGCCACCCTGCTCCTAACGGCCGCACCGCAGACCGTGTCGGTCCACCCGTCACCCTACAAAGCCCAATCTCAGATTCTGCAACTTCCGGACAGCCGGATCACGGAAACCCGCAACAGCATCAACGGTCTCACGACGATCGTGTCGAGTCCTTACATCCGTTTTGCGCCGGGTCTGAGTCTGAAATTCGGCGGCGAACTGCCGCCTCAAATCGCGGTGTACCGTGACGGTGAGAATCAGCTGGTGCTGTATGAGGATTTGACGCTACGCAGTGCGGAATTCGCCGCTTTCACCCTGCCCTATGCCGGTTACCGGCTGGTCTCCGGGCCGGCGAAGGTTCTGATCATCCAGAACGGCGGCGGTTTGGGCATGGCTTGCGCGACGGCCGCCGGCTCACGGCGCGTTACGCTCGTCGATTCACATCCGGAACGGGCCCGGATCACGGCCGAACATTACCGGATACCGGTCGTCAGCCAAGCGCCGCGCCAATTCCTGAGCCGTACCACCGACAGTTACGACGTCATCCAGGTTGAAACCTGGGGCACTTCCCTGCCCGGTTCCGCCGCCCTCAGCCAAGAGTATCTTCTCACGATCGACGCCCTGAGCGCCTATCTCGAGCACCTGAATGAAAACGGTGTGATCATCATCTCGCGCCGGCTGTTGCTGCCCCCTTCCGACCTGTTGCGGCTGTGGGCGACAGCCGCCGAGGCTTTGGTAAGGAGCGGGATCGCGCAGCCTGAAACCCATCTGGCCGTGTTGCGAAACTGGGACACTTGCGTGATGCTGGTTTCTCTACGGCCTCTGCATGCCGACGAAGATTTGGTCAGATTCGCCGAAGATCTGAACTTCGACTGGGTGTACCGGTTCGACATGCGCCCCGAATGGTCCAACCGCTTTTACGTCTTTGACGCACCTTTCTACAGTCTGGCCGTCGAGCGGCTGTCCGAAGCTTATCGCGATGGACGGGAATCCGCCTTCTTTGAGGACTATTTCTTGGACATCAGGCCGCAGAGCGACAATCGCCCGTTTCCCAGCCGTTTCTTGAAATGGCACCAGTTGAAAGAAACCTATCGCGCCACCGGCAGCCGCATGTACACCCTGCTGCTGTCGGGTGAAATGGTAATAGCGGTTATTTTTATAGAAGCCGGCTTCTTGTCCCTGGCGCTGTTGGCCCTGCCCTTTGTAGCGCTTCGCAAAACCGACTCGCGGCCCGGCACGGCGGAAATGGTCTACTTTCTATCGCTGGGAATCGGGTTCATGTTCGTCGAGCTGTACTTTATCAAGCAGCTGGTGTTGCTCTTCGAAGATCCGGTCGTCAGCTTCACGGTGGTTCTTGCCGGAATGCTGGTCTTCTCGGGAGTCGGCGGTTTTTATTCCCAGCGTCTGACCGACAGGGCCCTTGTCGTCAGCCTGGCCCTGCTGATAGCCCTGCTCGCGCTCGCGGCGCCGGCCACCGCGTGGCTGACAAGAGCGATCCTCCCGTATCCCGTCCCGGTCAACTTTGTTCTCGGCCTGGTGTGGCTGGCGGTTCCGGGTGTGCTGACCGGACTGCCCTTCCCGCTCGCCATGCGCCATCTGCTGAAAACACCGTCAGCCCGGGCC
>JBATHN010000886.1:0-6679 GCA_049666885.1 Desulfobacterales bacterium | reverse complement strand
GTTCAGACGCTTCCTTCAACATTGTCTTTTCAGTGACGGTTCGATACTGCGGAGGAACAAACACTTTCGCGTAACATTCCCCCGGTACCGCATTTTGCGGAATCCAGGACAAGTTATCGTTTTCGGTCGTCTTCGCGTCTTGGGCGGCAGCGGGACTGACCCACGATCCGGCCAAGAACAACCCAGCCACAACGACAGCAATCGTAAAATAAATCCGTCTCGATGACATGATTCTGATCTCCTTTCTCTCCTTTATTATTTTGGGTAAGACTTGCAAGTTGCAATTGGTTTTGCTGAAAAATTGGTTCAAAAAGGTGTGCGGTTATCCTTAATTAGACTCGATCGGCCCTATTTAAGATCATCCGCAGGCGCGTGTCAAGATTTTCTGAATAAATAACAGCCGGGAAAGCGTTGTCGCTGCTCTCAGCCGTTGATTTGCAAAGAATTGGGCCATTTTTGTCTCTCTTGAACCCGGCCCGATGACCTACTCGATCTTCAACTTCTTTGAGTAAGCAGCCGCTTCCAGTCCGGCCACGCAGCCTTCGCCGACGGCTTTGGCCATCTGCCAGGGTGGGCCGCATATGTCACCGGCGGCAAACACCCCCGATACACTGGTTCGCTGCTTCTTATCGGTTTGAATAAACTTGGCTTCATCGTCAAGCCGGATGCCCAGGACGGTCGCCAACCCCATGACCCCTTTGGCACCCAACTCGATGAAGACACCGTTGACGGGTATTCGGGTCCCGTCTTTCAAGACCACACCGGTCACCTCCTTATCTCCATCGATCGCAGCCACTGTCGCCCCGTGGTGAAGGGTCACGCGGCTCCGCTCCAGCTCCTGCCGCAAGGCATCCGCCACCTGCAGTTTATGACAGATCAAATGAACCTTTGCGTCGTAATCCAGCAGCGTCATAGCACCACCTGCAGCAGCACTCTCATCGCCGATCACCGCCACCTCCTGTCCACGGAAAAAGTTGGCATCGCATTCCACGCAGTAACTGACCCCCTTTCCCAGCAATTCCTTTTCGCCGGAGACGCCGAGTTTATTGCGGGTGGATCCGGTGGCAATGATCAGGCTTTTGCACCGGATCTTGCCGCCACTTTCAGTTGCAATGTCAAACTACTGACCGTTGGCTGCCACCTTCATGGCATCTTCGTCGACAATTTCCGCGCCAAAACGGGAAGCCTGTTCGCGACCGGTTCGCAACATGTCTTCCCCGGCCACGTTGAAAAGGCAGCAAAAGTTTTCGACATGGGCGTGAAACAAACTGCTTTTGGCCTGTTTCCCATACACCAGAACGGAAACCTTAGGCCGGGCGGCGTGTACGGCAGCCTGCAGTCCCGCCGGACCTGCACCGAGAATAACCACATCGTAAAGCGAATTTTTATGCATATTTCCTCCATATCAGGCGAAAATACAAGATAATTCACGTTTTCAATAGATTCGTGCACCTCTGCTTCAGTGTTGATAACCTGTCAAAAAACGCCCATCTACTTAATATTGTTAGATAAATTAGATTTTTCGCAATGTTTATTTTTTTCAGTTACTTACGGTAATAAACTCACATTTTGAGGTAATTTCAGTCACCTGTATTTTGTTCATAACTCATTTTATCGGGAGTCTTTTTTCCCAAAAAGGGCCGTTTGACAATAATGGCTGTTTCAGTAATATAAAGCCGATTTTTTTATGTCAGGGTTGAACAATATTAATGCCGGAGGCAAAAAATGAGCAGCGTTTTGGTTATCGACGATGAAGAGGGTATTACGGAGGTAATCCAGGAAGCTCTCAATTTGCATGGCTATGATGTTCAAACCGCTTGCGATGGAAACGAAGGCATCCAGAAATTCAAAGACCAACTCTTTGAAGTGGTTATCACCGATATCATGATGCCGAACACCGATGGCAACAGCGTTGTGCGTTATATCCGGGCCTCGAGCAGAAGAACGACGCCGATCATCGGCATTTCCGGAACCCCTCTGCTGTTGAACGACTCAGATTTCGACAAGGTACTCTTCAAGCCTTTCCCCCTGCAAAGCCTTATCACTGCAGTCAAAACCTTTCCCCCTGTCGCCGACTTCGAAAGGATCAGGCTGAGGGCCTGCGCCTGACAAAATAAGGATTGTTACTCCCGCAAGGGCTCGCCCATAAATAGCATCACATTTTGGCCGCCGATTCGCTATTGAATTAGGTTATTTCGGCATTATCGTATTGGTTGTGTGTATACCTTGTGGCGCCGATTGTCACATCAAAAGGGGTTGGCGACCGGTTGCTGCTGAAATTTCCTCACTGCACCGCCCGGCTAAAGGGTATGATACTTATTCGACACTTAAAAGAGCGGCCGCATGAGATAACGAAAGGAGATGAACATTATGGCGCAAGACAAGTTTAGAGTGACGCCGGATGTCTGTACGTATATGAGCGAAGATGAACACACCCTGAATATCCAGGTTTCCATTCCGGGCGTTAAAAAAGACGACATCCGGCTCCGAATGCTGGACGACAGTTTCAGTCTTACGGCCCCGGGAAATGATGTGGAATACGTTGCAGCTTCGGCATTCTGTTGCCCGGTAAAAGCGAATGAAGCGCAGGCGAACTATGAGGACGGCTGCCTCAAGATAGTGGTACCGCTAAAGAATCCATTCGAAAATGCCGTAGAGGTGCCGGTCAGCTAAAGGAACAGCGAAAACATCGACTGGCCCGACAGGCTGAACGGTGTGTCGGGCCGGTTCATTTCGAATCGCAACCTCAATATCGTGAACAAAATGCTGGTCTTTTGGCCCGTCTGCCCGTTGTCAGGAATCGTCACCTTTTAGGCCAATGCTCTCCGCCACCTCACGCATGCCCATGATGGTGTCGGTTATCAGTTCGTTCAATTCGAGCCCCAACATCCGGGCCCCGTTCTCGATAATCGAGCGATCCACACCGGCGGCAAACCGCTTGTCCTTCCACTTCTTCTTGACCGATTTGGCCTTTAGATCCATTACGCTCCGTGAGGGACGAACGAGCGCGGTTGTGACGACCAGTCCGGTCAGCTCATCGATGGCGTAGAGAATTTTCTCCATGTCTGTCTGGGGAGCCACATCCGTGCAGATCCCCCATCCGTGGCTGACCACGGCGCGGATATATTCCGGTGGCCAGTTGTGGTCCTGCAGGATTTCCTCGCTTTTACGACAGTGCTGGTCAGGGTACATTTCGTAGTCCAGGTCGTGAACCAAACCCACGATGCCCCATTTATCCTCATTCTCACCGTGTTTGCGGGCCATGTAGCGCATGACGCCCTCCACCGCGAGAGCGTGTTTGATCAGACTCTCGTTCTTGTTGTATTCCCGCAGCAAAGCAATTGCGGCATCTCGTGTTGGAACAGTCGATTCCGTCATGTTTCCTTCTCCTACTTGAAAAGCATTGGTCATGGGTGGACACTAACGGTTGGAAAGCCAATAATCAAGCCTCTTTTGCGTTCTCTCTTTTCTTTCCGCATAAAGTGTGGCAAACAGAGGGCACAAACCTTTTTGCAGCAACGGCAGACACTCTTGAAAGATGCTCACCTCGATGGACAAGATCAGTGCGGTTGTAATGGCCGGGTACAACAACAAGTGGGCTGTAAAAAAATATGCAAAAATCGTTGCCGAGCATTACGGCGAAACGTTTATTGAGACGGGCTACAAACCCCTGCGAGAGTTCCAAACGAATCAAGACGGCCGGTCGGTCAGCAAGCCGATGATACAGTTCACTCTGGAAAAACTATTTAAAAACGAGCGAATCGACGACATCGTTATCGTCGGACACCAGATGCTGCTGGAGCAGCGCCTCAGAGATTATCTCAGCCAACAGGTCACGCCGTTCACCATCATCAACCAGAACAGCCGGATACCGGCCGAAATCGTCAACCGGTTTCACATCCGGACTCGCAAAGTGAAACACAATTCCATCGCCGGCAACATGATCAAGGGGTATGCCGCTAGCACCGCCTTTGAAAAACGCCGCCACGCCCTGTTTGTGGCATCGGATTCGCCGCTGACATCTGAAGCGACAATCGATTTTTTTCTTGATCTTGCGGTAACCTACGCAAATGATTGCGCGATTATCTTGCCGGCGGTCCTGGTTGAAGGGACGGTCGACAAGTTCGGTCGCTATCCGGCGAAGCTTATAAACGATGCCGAATTCCAGTTGTCCGCCGAAACAGACGGATACGGCCGCCAGGGGTTCCGGCTGTCCTCTCTGATGTATGCCGATCCGCACCGATTCGATATTAACACGGCCAACACGGCCTATAACCTGCGCAAGTGCCTCAATCCCAATGTGCAGTTAAAACTGTTCAGAATTACCCGCAATCTGGGGTATAAAAATGTCTATTCCAAGTACTTCATCAAAAAGGATTTGAGCGTGAAAGAAGTCGAGAATATCACATCGGCCTTCTTCGGTGGGCAGTTGAAAATCATCCCGGTCACCGATGCCGAATCGAGCTATGACTATGACGGCACGGATGACGAATACAGGAGACTGGCCGAACTTCTAAAGAGCTCGCAGGCTTAGGGCGCACTTAAACATAGTGGCGTGTCCTTTTTGAAGTGTCTCGACTGCCTTGAGCGACTCAATTGAATGCCCAGGTTCAGGGTTCAACGTTCTGCACAGCCTCTGGCTGCCGCCTCTAGTTTGATCGAAGAAGAAACTGTTAAGTGTCGGTGAAAAATTCCAAATCGCAAACAACAAATAACAAACAAATCACAATGACCAAAATTCAAAATGACAAACCTGTTTGGGTCATTGGATATTTACATTTGGAATTTATTTGTTTTTTGGTGCTTGAATTTTTTGATTTGTAATTATGTCAGGCGGGTGGACTGAAATCTGAAACCTAAACCAACACTGCCGATCGTCATTGTTATTTACCCACGCTTGAAATATCGAGCAGCAGGCGACAATGGATAAGACAATTTATGTGTGAAAAGACAATAGGTTTAGCGTTTTCGCGCCTTACTGACCGCCTCAACGCCGAAAATTGCAAATTCATTTTTTTGTGAACCTATGAGCCGGAGACTGGGCGTATCTGCCTGCCAGAATAGCCCGCGCCAGGCTTTCGATCAGGTCCGCAAGCATTTTCTCGGCTAGCTCCAATTCTGCCGGCGAGTTGAAGCCGGACAACAGCTCTTTCAATAAAATATCGTAGGGCGACAACATTGCAATCAGCGGCGGGTAGCCTACGGCGGGTTTGGGGTAAAGGCGGTCGTCGAACACATAATTGCAGGGGCCCGGATCCGGGCGTCGGCGAAACGGCCAGTCGATTTTCAGCCTCAACACGCTTCCCACTATTTGCCGGCATTCCTCGCGGTTGAGGATGTCCGCCGCAGTCAGCGGTGAAGCCAGCCGCTCTTCCAAAGCCTTGAAAAATTCGCTCAGCAGCCTGGTCTCGGAGACCATCAAGCCATATTCGTACCAGCTGGCGGCAGATTCCCGCACGACTGTCTTGACGACCGCTGAAAGCTTGGAATGGGCCGGGCAGAAATAGAGCCGGCAGGCCATTCCGCCGTAATAACTCAATCCCCGGTAATCGACACCGTGGTTTCCGGCAGCGTGGGGATGCAGCAGGCAGCCGACCCGCCGGTGCTCTTCTCCGATCAGCCCCACGAAAGGGCAGTGGTGGAAATCTTTAAATGGGCCGGTCCCACATCGGGTCTGCGCGCGTTGGCCGAACGCCGCAATGGCATCGGCTTGGCGGGGGACCCGGGCAAAATCTTTTGTTCTCTCGCTCAGCATCGACACCAAGGGACCGTAAGCGGCATCGGCCACATTGTAAAGTCCGCAGCAGGCGGCACAGGAAACCTGCCGGTTAACCTGACAGAGGTAAACCCCTCCTGGTGGTGTCGGGTCCGCAATCGAAGAAACGGTCGGCTCTTTTGGGTCAAGTGGATGTCGTTTCATATTCCGGTGAATGTTCGAAAATAAATCAAATCGGATTGAACTGCACTCTATTCTTCCTCGGTCAATATTTCGTATTCGGTCGTGATCTCCGCCACGCCGCGGACGGTCGCTGCCACAGAACAGTATTTCTCTTCGGAAAGCCGGATCGCCTGTTGAACGGCCTTTTCGGTAAGGTCCTTACCGCCGAGACGATACTTTAAATGAATTTTGCGGTAAGTCCAGGGCGGATCGTCATCCTGCTCGCCGGTGGCGATGATCTCAAGCCTGCTGAGCGGTTTTCGTTTTTTGGTCAAAATGTCGACCACATCGACGGCCGTGCAGGATGACAGGGCGATGAGCAGCATCTGAGAAGGTCTGAGACCATTTGGCTCGTTCTCACCGGACAATACAACTGCATGACGATTCGAATCCATCCCCACGAACTGCTGACCGGTTACCCATCGGACAGTGGTTGTCGGCATCTATCATCTCCTTTGATTTGAGTTTCCATCGAGGTTTAGTCCCGGCCTGATTCAGGCCGGTTGTCCGTTGACGACTGGCACCGAACCGTCCGGTTGCCGGTATCGACTCGCGGCGCTCATCGCCCGTCAGGCCATGGCTTCCCGTATCACGCGGTACTTGGCAAAAATTTGTCCGGTTCCCAGTTGTTTGAAATCCATCAGCTCGAGCTGCATTGAAATCGGACCAGAGAACAGAGTAAGACCCGTACCGAAAATCTGCGGAACGTAGGTCAGGTGAATTTCGTCAATCAGATCTTCA
>JBATHN010000885.1:0-1990 GCA_049666885.1 Desulfobacterales bacterium | reverse complement strand
TTGTACCCTGACGGATCGTTCATCTACACGCCAGACACCGGATTTATCGGTGACGATAAGTTTACCTACGTCGCCAGTGACGGCGAAGATGACAGTCCGGTGGCGACCGTTACGATTACGGTCACCGAAGGCACGCCATACGAACCGGTCTCGATTACCGGCTATACCCTGATCAATGCCGACACGGATGAGGTTATCACGGAGCTGGAGGACGGTGATACCATCGATCTGGGAATGCTGCCCTCCGCCAACGTCAATATCTGGGCCAATACGGACCCGACCGTTGTCGGTCGCGTCGTACTGTCACTCAGCGGTGCCACGTCAAATACCCGCACCGAGAAAGTCTTCCCATATGCGCTTTGGGGAAACTCCAAATACGACTACCATGCCGGATCATTGAACGCCGGAGAACACACCCTTACGGCGACTCCCTATTTGGATGGAATGGCCGGGGCCTCGCTGACCATCAATTTCACAGTGGTCGAGGGATCTGCCATCACTGGGTTTACACTGGTAAACGCCAATACAAACAAAGACATCATGGATCTGAACAATGGCGACACGATCAACCTGAACGCGTTGCCCACCCGCAGTATCAACATACGGGCAAACACATATTCGACCGCCTTGGACAGTGTCAAGCTCGTGTTGAGCGGCTCCACCTCAAAAACCCGTACCGAGGGAAAAGCGCCGTATGCGCTGTGGGGAGATACAAATAGCAATTATAATTCAGGCGCCTTAAAAACGGGCGCACATACCCTTAAGGCAATTCCGTATGTGAACGGCAAAGAGGACACCCCAAGGAAGATTGAATTCAATGTAGTCGACAAGTAACTCACCCCTACCCGGGGCAGGCCTGATTCACTGCCCTGGGTAGCCCAGTTAAAATGAACTAAACCACAAACGGCGGTTTAGGAAGATGAAAGTCTTCCAAAACCGCCGTTCATTTTTAATCAATGGCAGACGGCCCTACTTCGGTATTCCATGACTGCGCCTACAAGAAGAATCTTAAGCCTGGCTTAGGGGTAACTGGAAATATATCTAGCGGCGGACCAATCGAAAGAGCAAACATTTCACTGTCCACTTTCGTAAAGTGACCGGTAACGGGTTTGAAATTGTCTGCAGGAATGGGAATATCTTGACGGCACCCATTTCCGCGAATCTGTCGGCTACCTATGTATCGAGCTGTTGCAGATGGTATCAAACGGCCGGCTGACAGCAGGCTTTGGAATACGGTGCCAGGGTGCGGCGGATTCGCCAACTGATCAATGACCGGGCAGCGGGGTCGATTTCCCCGGAGTCAACGGCCGGATAAATTTCCGGGAAAAACTGCCTGATGAGCATGTGCGGTATGGGGCGGTTCAAGTTGCGCAGCAGGCGGTCGACGGATTCGACCACTTCAGGACAGCTCCAGTAATAGCGTATCCGGTCACGGTAGCTGTATTGGCGCATGAAGTCGACTTCGACCGCACTTCCCCGGTAATGCGTCCGCCAGTGTTCCGGATTGGCCTGCATGGCAGACGCCAGGATGTCACGTATCCCTGATAGTCGGTATCCTTTTTTTTTCTCCAGCCATTCGGTTTCGATATAAGACAGGGCGAATATGGCTTCACGGTAGGCGTTGGTCAGGCAGGGGCCGACCTTCAAGAGGGCGAAGTGATCTCGGGCCATCTGTGCCAGAGCCTCCGGAGTTTGGTAATCTGTGGCGTGAATCTCATAGGTCATGATGCCGGGCAGCGTGGCATGACTGGCGGACAGCGCGGCTGCCTTGTCCGACTGGTAGCGGGCGACCCGGGTATCGCCGAAGTCCACACCGGGCTGAACCACAACCGCCATCACCCTCTCCCAGGCTGTCTCGAGACCGACCGACCGGAAACACCTTTCGGTTACCGCGATGATGCGGGCCACTTCCCCGGCTGTGGTTACCTTCAACTGAGCGGGATCTTCCAGGGCGCCGCCGGGAGGCGGAACCTCGGCGCCGATGACATAC
>JBATHN010000884.1:0-2266 GCA_049666885.1 Desulfobacterales bacterium | reverse complement strand
TCACCCTCGAAAGGGAGCGGTCGAAACGAAAGTGCCCTCCCCTTGCAAAATATAATGAAATGGGTATAATCGGCGCGCGCATTGGGTATAATTCGTTTCCGTCCATAAATGGCCCTTTTCCGCAATTCCCCGCCTGCTTCGGGACAGATCGGCGTCAATCGGCGGAATCGCTTGTGCGGCGTACAAAAGTACGCCTCCGCGCAATTCATTGATTTCCTTGAATTTGCGAAAAATGGCGATTTCTGGATCGGAAACTTATCAGTGCCCATAATACAACCGCGGATGGGCACTAATTCGTTAATGTGCGGTGTATCAACCATTTGAGGAAATCATGTCCGACGAGCCCGAAACTTTGACTTCCGACCTGAGGGCGGTAAAACCAAAATTTCTCACACGCACAACCTTCACCGAATTCAATCTACCGGCTGAAGTTCTTTCGGGAATTTCCGAGGCCGGATTTACCTACTGCACCCCGATTCAGGCGCAAACACTGCCGGTGTCGCTGGCAGGGCGTGATGTGGCCGGACAAGCACAGACCGGGACCGGCAAGACGGCGGCCTTTCTGGTAACCATATTCACCCGGCTATTGGCGTTGAGCGACCGAGAACCTGGATTGCCGGCGGCCCTGGTTGTCGCACCGACCAGGGAGCTGGCCAATCAAATCTACGAAGAGGCGAACTTTATCGGTCGCCATGCCGGATTCAAAATTGCCCAGATCGTCGGTGGGATCGACTATCAGCGGCAGGCGGAGATACTGAAAGAGGGTGTCGATATCGTCATCTGCACACCCGGACGCGTCATCGATTATTTCAAGCAGGGCATCTTTAAAACCAGCGGCATCAAGCTCGTGGTCATCGACGAGGCCGACCGTCTCCTCGACCTCGGGTTTGAAAAGGACATGCGCTTTATCCTGAAAAAGTTGCCGCGCTATGACAAACGGCAATCGATGCTCTTTTCGGCCACCCTTTCCTACCGGGTTCTGGAACTGACCTACGAATACATGAACCTGCCGGAGTTTATTTCCATCACGCCCGAAGAGGTGACGGTCGAGGGGGTCGACCAGGTGCTGTTTCATGTGGGGCGAGACCAGAAACTGCCCCTTCTGCTGGGGATCCTGGCGCGTGAAGATTGGAACCGGATGCTGATCTTCATCAACACCAAGGCCGGCGTGGAATGGCTGACCCAGAAACTCAAGGGCAACAAATGTCCGGCCGAGGGAATTACCGGTGATCTGCACCAGCGCAAACGGTTCCAGTTGATGGAAAATTTCAAGAACGGCCGCATCAAAATCCTGGTGGCCACCGACGTCGCCTCGCGTGGAATACACGTGGAAGACATCAGCCATGTCATCAATTACGATTTGCCGCAGGATGCCGAAAACTACATCCACCGAATCGGCCGGACCGCCAGAGCAGGCAAAACCGGTAAGGCGTTTTCTTTGGCCTGCGAACAGTACGTGTTTCATCTGGAAGCCGTGGAAGAGATGCTGGGCTATAAAATTCCGGTGGTTTGGGCAGAAGATGACTGGTATGTTGCCGACCGGAGCGGTCCGGTGGCGACCGCCTCACGGGGGCGCAAGGTGCGGGCTGTCCACGGAAAAGAGCGCGTTCAAAAAAGATTGGCGCGCCAGACACCTTCCGAAAAACCTTGGCCGCAGAAATACCCCGGCGCCTTTTTCGGCTTTCTGCCCGACCAGGCGACCGAAGCAGCGACACCATCCTCTCCGGCCGCTGAGGAAGCTGCACCGACAACGCGTAAGAAAAAGCGCCGCCGCCGCCGAAAGAAGAAATCCGGACCGGCCGATGCCGCAACTCCGGCAGCCAATCCGGATTCCGAGCAGCCGTCCTAAATGTGCCGTCTGATCACCCGGCAGCGGTCGATAGCCAATTTTAGTTGAGTTGCCGCCATGGGCTACGTGTTCGATTTCAAGGATGCTCAAGCTTTCGAGCGCTGGTTCGAAGAACCGCGTTTTCGCCTCGAAGCCGAACGTGAAAACGCCCTGATGATCGACATGCTTCAACCGGCCAGGGGAGAGGCGGTTCTGGAGATCGGTTGCGGAACCGGAACCAGCCTGGCGCCGCTGATCGAAATGGGGCTGAACGCTACCGGAATAGATGCCTCACCCTACATGCTCGATGTCAGTTTCAAGAAACTGGGGAACCGGGTCAGTCTTTACCGAGGATCCGCAGAGGACCTCCCTTTCGACGACAATTCCTTCAATCACGCCTTTTTCATGACCACCCTCGAATTCGTCGACGATCCGCGC
>JBATHN010000883.1:0-1655 GCA_049666885.1 Desulfobacterales bacterium | reverse complement strand
AAAATAAGGCGGGCGCCTCCGCCCGGATAACCGGTTTCGAGTCGCGGCTGAAACTCGCCGCCAACGTGCAATTAAGCCCGGAACAGATTCGACTTCAAGTTAAGGTGGTGGACAGTTCCCCGCGGTCGTGGCTTCCCTACGGTATCGGCATTGGGTCCGGTCTAAGATCCCGTAAGCGACTCAGACAGTCAGCCGCTTTTCGCAACCGCTCCCCCGGGCTCCGGCGCGTCATTATCATGCACCGTGGCGGCTCAAAAGGCCATCACCGTTTAGTAACTAACTATCTTAAGGGCTCTCACAATGAAAATCGGACTGACCTACGACCTGCGTTCGGAGTATCTGGCCGCCGGGTTCAGCGAAGAGGAAACCGCCGAATTCGACCGAGACGATACCGTGGTTGCCATTGAAAAAGCGCTCCAGACCCTGGGTCATACAACCGACCGCATCGGCAGTGTCCGCAGCCTGTTCGGGCGCCTGAGTGCCGGCGACCGCTGGGACCTTGTTTTCAACATTGCCGAGGGCCTCAACGGCATCGGCCGTGAGGCCCAGGTGCCGGCGGCACTGGATATCTACGGTATTCCCTACACTTTTTCAGACCCCCTGGTAATGGCGCTGACTCTGCATAAGAGCATGACGAAACGGGTTGTACGTGATGCCGGCATCCCCACCGCGGATTTTGGTGTTGTGCGGCTCCGCAGCGAAGCCGAGCAGATCCCCTTTCCACCGCCGTATTTCATCAAACCAGTGGCCGAAGGCACAGGTAAGGGGGTATCGTCGCAATCGATCATACGGCGGCCGGAAGATCTTGCGGCTGCCTGTGAGAGGCTAATCGTCGATTTCCGACAACCGGTCCTGGTCGAACGCTATTTGCCGGGCAGAGAGTTCACAGTCGGTATCGTGGGAACCGGTGACCGGGCCAGGGTGCTTGGCACCATCGAAGTGCATCTGCTGGACGGAGCCGAACCCGAGGTCTATTCTTATACCAATAAGGAACGCTGCGAAGAATTGGTCGAGTACCGGCTCGGCCGCCCGCACGACGATCCGCCGGTGAAAGAGGCCGAAGCCATTGCGCTGCGGGCCTGGCAGGTGCTCGAATGCCGTGATGCCGGCCGGATTGACCTGCGTTGCGATCAGGAAGGTGAGCCGCAGTTTATGGAGGTTAATCCGCTGGCCGGGTTACACCCCTTTCATTCGGACCTTCCCATCATCTGCAACCATATCGGCATGCCCTTTGAAGAACTGATCCGGGAAATCGTCGATTCCGCAGCAAAGCGAATCGAGCCTATCGTCATCGAAAAAGGAGCGATCGATTGATATGCGTGTTGCAGTTGTCCACAACGCCGTGACGGATGACAGCGCCCCTGATGAACGCGATGTACTGGTCCAGGCCGAGTCTGTCTTGGACGCACTTGGCCACCTGGCGCATGAGGCTTTCACCGTTCCCTGCTCATTAGACCTTGACCGTGTCAAAGATCGGTTGGAAAAGATACGACCGGATATCGTCTTCAACCTGGTGGAGTCACTCGGTGGACAAGGGCGTCTGGCCCACCTGTTTCCCGCGCTGCTGGACACAATGACGCTTCCATACACCGGCTCACCCACCTTGACGCTGCTGGTGACCACCCATAAGATCATGGCCAAGGAACTGTTGGCGA
>JBATHN010000882.1:0-2229 GCA_049666885.1 Desulfobacterales bacterium | reverse complement strand
ATCGGGTTCGAGGTTTTCGACAACACCAAGCTCGGCATGACCGAGTTCGTCCAGAACGTCAATTACCAGCGCGCCTTGCAGGGTGAGCTGTCGCGCACCATCAACCGCATTGCGGAAGTGGAGAGTTCCCGTGTTCACATCGTCATGTCGGCCAAGTCGCTGTTCATCGAGCAGGAAGAGCCGGCAACCGCATCGGTGGTGTTGAAACTGCGGCGGGGCAAGTGGTTGACAGCCGATCAGGTTCAGAGCGTCGTGCACCTGGTTTCCTCGAGCGTGTCGCGGCTCAAGCCTGAAAACGTCACCGTGGTGGACACTTCAGGTAAGTTGCTGGCCGGTTTTTCAGACCGTTCGGAGGTCACGCGTCTCAGTTCCGACCAGCTCGATTACCAGGAAAACCTGGAACGCAGCCTGGAGGGTCGGATCAAATCGATGCTCGAAAAAGCACTCGGCCGGGATACGGCCATCGTCAGACTCTCCGCCGCCCTCGATTTCAAGCGCCAGGAAATGACCGAAGAGCGGTTTTATCCCGATAACCGGGTGATCCGCAGCGAGCAGATGTTGCAGGAAAAGTCGGGGGAGCCGGCGGCGATTCCGGCCGGTATACCGGGGGTGAGGTCAAATATTGCCAAGAATGTTTCGGGCACGGGCAGCGGAAATTCCGAATTCGAGAAGAACGACCGCACGGTCAACTACGAGATCGGCAAACTCACCAGTCACACGATCGAACCCGTGGCGCGTCTCAAACGCGTGTCGGTGGCCGTGATCGTCGACGGGACCTATCAACAGCCGGAAAAGCCGGCCGTCGGACGCGAGGCGAAGTACATTCCCCGGACAGCCGAAGAAATGGCACAGCTGGAGAAAATCGTGAAAGGCGCTATTAACTTCGATGCCGACCGCGGCGACACTGTCGAGGTGGTCAACATTCCTTTCCAGACCGAAAAGGTGGCAGCCGCGCCGGAAGACAATACGCCGCCCAGCTGGGCCGAACGGTTGCAACCGTATACCGGAACACTCAAGTACACGCTTCTCGGTATCTTTTTGTTGTTTTCTTTTATGTTCGTGGTGCGGCCGATTACCAAATGGTTGACTTCCGGCGGCACCGGCGACGTCGAACTTCTGCAGCAACTGCCGAAGACTGTCGGTGAGATCGAACGCGAATTCGGCGGGGCCACGGCCGGCATGCCCTATCGGGACGAAATCAACCGTCTGCTGACGGCCGAGGGGGATATATCCGCGGACGTGATGCGCGACTGGATGAAAGAAAGTTAGCCGTATGGACGCGAGAAATCTACCAGGCCCACTGAAGGTCGCCATTCTGATCCAGTCTCTGGACGAAGGGGCTGCGCAGAGGATTATCGGGGGCCTGAACGACAAGGAACGGAAGCTTATTCACAGCCACCTGAACCAGATGGGGCCGGTTGCGCCGGTCCTGATCGAGAAAGTCGCCCGGGAGTTCGCCCAGAAAATACAGCAGGCCCGCAACCGGCGGATAAGCAAGGACGGCCCGAACAAGGCGGCGAACAAACAGATCGACGGCCCGAAAGATTCGGCCGACGGTTCGAACCTCAAGGCTGTGCTTTCCCTGGCGCCGGAGCAACTCTTCGAGTTGATTAAGGACGAGCATCCGCAAACGATCGCCATCGTTCTGGTTCACCTTGAAACCGCCGTGGCCAGTGACATCCTGTCGAAGATGCCCGATGAACTCAAGGCAGAAGTGGCCATGAGGATCGCCGGGCTGGACAAGGTCAGTGCCGGGATGGTGGCGGAGATCAACTGCGTGTTCGAAGAGATTCTGAAGAGCAAGGATACCTCCGTCACCCGGCTGACCGGCGGCGTTGAGCGCCTGGCGGAAATTCTGAACCAGAGCGATGAGCACTCCAGCCAGTTGGTTTTGAGTCAAATCGAAGAAAGTGATCCCGACCTTGCGGCACAGATCAAACAGATGATGTTTGTTTTCGAAGACCTCGTTCTGGTCGACGACCGCGGGTTCCAGAAGGTGCTGCGCAAAATCGAAACGGCTGAATTGGCGATGGCTCTGAAGGCGGCTTCTCAGGAAGTAAAAGACAAGGTCTTCCGCAACATGTCCGCCCGCGCCGGTGAAATGTTGACAGAAGAGATCTCCAACATGGGACCGGTGCGAATGAAGGACGTTTCCGATGCGCAGCAGAGAATCACATTGATCATTCAAGAAATGGAATCCAAGGGCGAGCTGCTTGTCGGCGGCCGGAG
>JBATHN010000881.1:0-1540 GCA_049666885.1 Desulfobacterales bacterium | reverse complement strand
GGAGGCGCTGTCAGCGGAAATCGTTGCATTCACCTCGCGCCTCGTTGCCCAGGACAGCACTTTGGGCAACGAGGCGCCGGTTCTCAAGGTGATGGAAAACGAATTAAACCGGCTCGGCTATGCACCGGCGCGCATCGCTATCGACCCGGGGAGTCTCTCTTCGCATCCGGGGTTTGCCCCAGTTCCCTGGTCCTATGAGGGCCGCTATAATGTTGTTGCCACCCGCCCTGCGGACGCCGCGAGAGGCAAGAGCGCCCTATTCAACGGACACCTGGACGTTGTCAGTCCTGAGCCAATCGAGCGCTGGGACCGAAATCCATTTGATCCGATGGAGAAAGACGGGTGGTTATATGGGCGCGGTGCCGGAGATATGAAGGCCGGAGTGGCGGCTATGACATACGCAGTCAAGGCGATCGAAGATGCAGGTATGGGTTTGAGAGCACCGGTTACAATTGAAGCGGTTATCGAAGAGGAATGCTGCGGAAACGGGGCTTTGGCATGTATGAATGCAGGCCTGGATGCCGAAGCGGTGTTGATACCCGAGCCTTTCGGCCCTACCATCCTCACCAGCCAGGTAGGAGTGGCTTGGTTAAAAGTGACTCTGAACGGTGTTCCCAAGCATGTTTTGGACACCCACAGCGGCGTAAACGCGATCGAAAAGTGTTATCCGCTTTTCGAGGCACTGCGTCGACTGGAAAAGGAGTTAAACCGCGAGAGCCACCCCGCCTTTGTGGGGGTGCGTAATCCAGCAAATCTTAACATCGGCATCATAAAAGGCGGTGACTGGCCCTCCACAGTACCGGCAAAAGCTGAGTTTCACTGCCGGATCGGCTTTTTACCGGGCACTGATTACGGGCAGGTTCAGAAACAAGTGAGGCAGGCCATTACCCAAGCTGCTGCCGATGACATCTGGCTCGCTGAAAATCAACCAATAATTGAATTTTACGGATTTCGCTCCGAAGGGCATTGTCTGAATTTAGACCTGCCTGCTTTCAGGCAGCTAAGCGACTGTCATCGTACCCTCACCGGCAATTCGGCAGAGGCGTTCGTCTCCACAGCAACCACAGACCTCAGATCTTTCGTCCATTTCGGAAGAGGACAGGCCACCTGCTTCGGACCGGTGGCCGAAAACATCCATGCCGAAAATGAAAGGGTCAAGATCGACAGCATCATTCATACCGCCAAGGTATATGCTCTTTTCCTGTCTCGATGGTGCGGTCTTGTCAGTTGATACTGTTCATCGGCGGTTGCCGTGTAGCAGTTAACGACCGCTGATTACGGTAGATAAACAATTGTGAAACTTGCAGCAGAGATCATATGAGGCTGCCCGCGGCATCTGTCTTCGGGCGGGAGAGAATAACCGAACCAACGAACAGGAGGAGTTCAAATGAAAAAAGTGCAAATCGCAAGTGTTCTTTTGGCCTTGGCTCTTTGCCTAATCGCCTTCGGTGCCGGCACCGTTTCGGCCGCCGAAAAAATCAAGATCGGTATTCTTGGACCTTTTAGCGGCTCGCTGGCTTTCAATGGCGGTGAGTTGAAA
>JBATHN010000880.1:0-2504 GCA_049666885.1 Desulfobacterales bacterium | reverse complement strand
CGTTCGCAAGTCGACAGTTTTCCCCCCCAAAATCGAGGACAACTCTCTTTCCATCCGAGAGAGTCCGATGAATCCCGGCACATGGTTCTTTTCAAAAACAACGAGCACATCAATATCGCTATCCGGCCGATAATCCTCTCTCAGGGCCGAACCAAAAAGTGAGAATCTAACGATGTGATTGCGTCTGCAGAATTCTTCTAATTTTTTTCTAGGTATTTGTATTTTCATGATGTTGGTTTCCCCTATCGAGTTCCCTTTGACAAAATCAAACTATCGTTGCCAGGCCGTATTGTCAATGAAATCAATATGCGAAGTGCAGCATTCTGTTCGATGAGGCGCTCCAGGCTGATGTATCGACCAACCTCGAACCCCAGATGGTAGCATTGCAAGAGCAGAAGGAGCCTTGAAACAGGACCGTTGCCGTCACCAAACGGGTGGATGTAAAGAAAATCCATGTTTAAGGCGGCCAATAGAACTAGAAGTGAAACTTTACGTTCCTTGATAGATGGTGGTGCTCAGATCTCGGGCGTAGGCCTGGTGGGCCAGGATGCCGCCGGAATACAGGCACAGATAGATGAAGGGCTTTTCCAGGTCATTGATGCTTCTAACCCCGAAAAGAGCCGTCAGATCACGCTTGAGCATTTCGCTGTAGTGATATTTACGACCAATTTATCTGCATCCTCGGCTCATCTTTCTGGATTTTCTTGTAATACTTATATGTTGAATGTCTGGCCGTTTCGGATGTGCTGCTCAAAATTCACCGGCGAAGGTGAGCGCCAAAAAGGGGGCCGGATCGTAATCGTCCGATCCGATCTCGTCGCCGTCGACGTTGTCGATGGACAACTCGCCGCCGAAAAGCGCGCCGCCGGCCAAATCCAGGGTCAAGCGCGCGCCTATCTTTCGCTGCAGCCGCAGGAAGGCCACCAGAAATTCATTTTTGCCGACGCCGTCAGGCACCGCGCTTTGGTCGTCCAGCCTGAAGCGGTAGGTTCGATAAGCCCCGCCGACGCCAAGCTCCCAGTTATCCACGGGTGCATATACCAACTCCAGGCCGGCGGGTCCGGCCGGCCCCGCTCTCAATGGGTTGGTGACCTTGAGCTGTTCACTGATTGTCCACTCGATTATCACGAACGGGAAGAAAGAGGTGTCTTCCAGCTGATCGAAAACCCCGAATCCAATTCCCAGAAACAGATCGCGGCTGAATGGATGCGCCAGGGACACGATGCCGCCGTAAATCAAGCTATCATCGATCTGGGCCCCTGATTCCCCGGAAAATTCGACGGTCGGCGTGATCCCCAAAGTCCAGCTATCGGCAAAAGTATAGAATACTGGCAGGCTGACGCCGGGACGATGAAGACTGCTCCAGGGGGTCGCTCCGGCCACGGTGGGCAGGTCACGGAAATTCCATTTCTCGAAATCGTAGCTCAGTCCCAGTCCCATGCGCAGGGATCGACCGAAAGACCGTGTGACGTCGAAGCGCACATAATGGCGGCTGACATCGAAGCTGCCGCCGTTGTCCAGGTCGGTCTCGAATTGGTAGATGGGTGTGTAGGAAAACGAATAGCGATAAGAGCCGGTTCGCACCCCGTTTTTATTCTGTCCCCACACCGGTTCGCCGATCGCTGCCACCGCCGAACAAAGAAGCAACAGTGTCGCCAGCCTCAGTAATCGCCCCATGACCGTCTTTTCCTCGTCAATCCTGAAACACAAATCAGCTTTAGCTGATGAGTGGTTTTTGAGCGGCCGCCCCTCACGGCCGGTTAATAAAGTACGTTGTCTCTGCGAGCTCTGCGGCTCAGTGTGAGATTGATTTTGTTTTTTTATTCACCCCCGGCTATCCCGTTTTCGGACAGTAGAATCACGTTATAAGTCCATTTCTCACAATCTGCCACATCGAGCGAGCTGAACAGGAGTGTCCCACCCGAATATGCCGGTCTGCTATCGTCGCTCGAGATCCAGGATCCGCTTTTTGAATTGGAAGTGGCTGCTGTCGAGATCGTCAAAATAGTCGCCGGTCAACAAAGATACGGGAGGGTTCGGTTGGCCGATTCAAAATTCATTGAAAATGCGCGAAAAGCATAGCCGATTCTGAATAAATTGGCAATATTAGTTAGACGGCGAAAGGCAAAAGGCGGAAGGCGATAAGGGAACGGCTAAGGGATAAAGGAACGGCGAAGGGCTGAAGGCGAAAGAAATACACGGCTTAAAGCAAAAGGCTGAACTCCACATGCAGGTCGCTCTCTGGGTGGATCAGCCAATCTCGAGAATTTCCTTTTTCAGGCGAGGTCAAAAAACCAACTGGTAGCGGGTGGCGGCGCCGCGGCCAAGTCGCTGGATGAAGCCGGCTTCGGTAAGGGACCTGAGGGCGTACTGGACAGTTCGCCTGGGCAAATCGGTGCTGTTCACGATTTCGGCTGCCTTGAGCCGTTTTTCGGGCTGGTCCTTGAAGGTCTCGAGCACGGCCATGGCGCTTTCGGAAAGCTGGATGTGGCGCGCATAACGCC
>JBATHN010000879.1:0-4073 GCA_049666885.1 Desulfobacterales bacterium | reverse complement strand
CCCGACACACCCATTGGGTGAAACGGTTTTATAAACACCATGAAGCCAGAATTATTTAGATATGCGCTGTTTAAGGGCTTTTCGACCCAGAACGGTGAATCCCGCCATTGCGGGAAACCACTCAACCTATTTATTAATCAGACACTCTGATTTCCTCTGGTTTCCTTTAAAAATAGTTTATGAGACTCGATATGAATTCTTTAGCCGAGATTTCCCAAACGGTGGTCGATCCGGTATGCGGCATGAAAGTGGATCCGCAAAACAGCGGACTAGTGTCAACCTATGGGAAGAACAACTACTACTTTTGCGCCGACGCCTGTCGTAAAGCGTTTGACGACAACCCCGAAAAGTATCTGGGGGATAAATCCGATAAGCCGAAAGGCTTTTGGAAACGGTACCTGGATCGACTGAACAAGGCCACCGGCGGCAAAACTCCCAAATGCTGCGGATAGAAAAGAGGATGAGACACCATGCCTCAAAAAACCGGATTGGTAGTCAAAACAAGCACAGACGGGTGGGCCGAGGTGATCACCGATAAGCTGGACGCCTGTGCCGAATGCACATCGTCCCGCAGTTGTCATTCAGACTGCAAGAGTACCCGGGTCAAAACTAGAGTGTACAACTCGGCCGGCGCCCTTGAAGGGGACACGGTTGTCATCTTTATCAGCCCGTCATCGGTGCTAAAGAGCGCGGCGATCCTCTACCTGATACCGGTCGTTTTTATGCTGCTCGGCGCCTTGACAGGATCGAGCGTCGCCGCACGACTGGGTATGGAAGAATCCGGTTCGGCCCTGCTGTTCGGTCTGATCGGCCTGGCTATCGGATTCTTGATCGTGCGGACCTATTCCACACGACTCAAGGCCGATAGCGGCTTGGTCCCGAAAATAGCAGAGGTCATAGACCGTGGCGACGACCATCCATTACCACTTTCGACGTCCTGCGACAACTGTGGAACCGGACACTGATACGCGCTTGTGAGGCATTCAGGGCTCAAGGTTTTGGGTTCTGCGTTCTTCGTTCAGGGTTCGAAGGTTAAAAATTCTGATTTCCGTTATTTTATACTTATTTGATTGGCCGCTTTCACCCATTGGGAGAAATATGAAATTTGACCCAATTGACGCGTCATACGATTGTTAGAGACCAGTTATGGCGCTTAAACTGGGAACTGTGAATCCCGCCTGGTAGGAAACCGCTCAACGTAGTTGTTGAATACTTTGTATCCACCTGTCGCGTCGACCCGGGTATTTTTAACCCGAAAAATCTTTCCCCCAGTGATGGCAGCAGGTGTCAACCAAGAATAAAATGTGACGATTGCGTTTTTTTATATTTATTTTCAATAGCTTGCTTATGTTCTCCAGCAGTTCCCCCCTTCCCTGGCATCAAGTTTGCTAAACTCCATCGTGATGATGCTGCTGTTTTAACAACCACCTTTTGTTAATCTTTAGGAGGCCTAACATGAAAAACATTTTCAAACTGATTCCCATCGCGGCCGTAATGGTTCTTTTGCTGATCGGCCTCAGCGCACCGGTCTCTGCCGACCGAGGTGCGGACGCCGGTCAGCCGGGATGGCGCCCGTGGTGTGCGGGCAATTTAAGTGATGAAGACCAAAAGACCCTTGATAAAGAACGTCAGGCATTTTTCGATGAAACCCAAGACCTGCGGCAGGACATGTACCAGAGGCGATTGGAACTGCGGAGCGAGCTGGCAAAAAAGAATACGGATGCCCAGAAAGCCGCCGCCCTTCAGAAGGACATTGCCAAGTTCACAGAGGAATTCGATCAGAAGCGACTCGACTTCATTCTAAAGATGAAAAAAATAAATCCCAGTATCGGCCGGATGGGCGGCTGGGGAACAATGGACGATGATGATGACGCCAACTGCCCATATGGCGGCGGTCATCACGGTCGCCACATGGGACGGTGGGGTGGTTACGGCATGGGACCCGGCATGATGGGACCCGGATATGGCATGGGGCCGGGAATGATGGGTGATGACGACGGAGACCGGGATTGCCCCTATGGTGGCCGTTCCATGGGCCAGGGTCGCGGTTACGGCATGATGGGCCGCGGCTATGGCATGGGAAACGGAATGATGGGACGCGGCTCCGGCATGGGTCCCGGCATGATGGGTCGCGGATACGGAATGGGTCCTGGTTATGGACGAGGATCCGGCTCGATGGGAAGAGCGCCCGAGCAGGGAGAAATCGGCCCGGGAGCCGGCCGCCTGGAAACGCCGCTCAAAGAAGACGGCGCGCGTACGGTCGTTGAAAATTATCTGCAGGCGACCCGGAACCCCAATTTGAAACTGGGTAAGATCACCGAGCAGGGCGATGCCTTTGAGGCCGAAATCGTAACCAAAGATGGCTCCCTGGTGGATAAATTGCTCGTCGAAAAATCCACCGGATGGATGCACCCGGCCAACCAATAGTTCAAATTCGATGGAAAATGAACAGAAGGTCAAAATGACGATCCACAGAAGAGAATTTCTAAAAGTGGCGGCAGGCGCTGCACTCGGCGCCTGCCTGCCGGCCGGTCTCTTTTCGAAAGCCCTGGCCGGAACCGGCAAACCGGTGAGAGAGTTTCACTTTTCCGCTTCACCGGCCAAAGTCAGCCTCGGCAGCGGACCTGAATTTATGGCCTGGACCTACAACGGTCAGGTACCGGGTCCGGAAATCAGGGTCAAAGCGGGCGAGATCGTTCGGGTGGTGCTGAGAAACTACCTTCCCGAAGGAACGACGATTCACTGGCACGGCATTCCGCTTCAAAATGCCATGGATGGTGTCCCGGGTATCACCCAACCGCCGGTCATGCCGGGCGAAAGCTTTGCTTACGAATTCAATGCCGAAATACCCGGCAGCTTCCTGTATCACTCTCACGCCCGCTACCAGCTCGATCAGGGGCTCTACGGGCCGTTGATCGTGGAACCGACCAGACCGGAGGAATCCTACGACCGCGAATACACGCTTGTTCTGGAAGACTGGGTAATGAGGGATGGCGGCGGCAAGGCCCGCACCGATCGCCGACCGCCCATGGGAAGGATGCACGGCATGATGGGCCGCGGGCGGTCTTCCGGGCCCGATCAGGGTCCCCTGTGGGAGCCGGTCTACGACGGTTACGCTGTCAACGGCCGGATTTATCCGGCGACAGAATCCCTGAGCGTCACCAAGGGGGAGCGGGTCAAGCTACGCCTGATCAACGCCTCATCGGCGACCATCTACCATCTGCGGCTGGCCGGTCACACCCTGAAGATCACTCATGCCGACGGCAACCCGATTCGGCCGGTCGAAACGGATGTTCTGCGGATCGGAATGGGAGAACGCTATGACGTTCTTTTCGAGGCGGACAATCCAGGCCACTGGCTGTTGGCGGCCGCCGATACGGGTCTTGGAGAAGACCGGCTGCGCGTTCCGATCGTCTACAAGGGCGTTAATTCGAACGCAGCCGACCCGCCGCGATTTCATCAGGGGCTGCGAATAGCCTCCTATTCGGACTTCGCTGCCCGCGAGGGTGATGAAAATTCGGAGGGAAAGCCCGATCGCGTCTATAACCAGGTGCTCGGCGGCGGCATGCATTCTGCCTTTTGGACCATAAATGGGCGCGTATATCCCAATGCCGAAACGCTGTCGGTCGATAGAGGCGAACGCGTGCGCCTGACTTACGGCAACCGCAGCATGATGCCCCATCCGATGCACCTGCATGGCCACTTCTTCAGAGTGGTCAACCGGTCGCTTCCCCGCGAGCAGTGGGTGCTCAAAGACACGATCATCGTCGACCCGATGCAGCGCATCGATGTGGAGTTTATGGCCGACAACCCCGGTAGTTGGTTTCATCACTGTCACAACCTCTACCATATGGAAGCCGGCATGGCCAACGTGGTCGCCTACCGGTCAGCCTCCCGATCGGAAAAATTTTAACTGGGAGCCGTGAATCCCGCCGCGGGAAACCGCTCAACCGAGTAGAGATTTTCACCGCCCCAGAAGCAACGATGGTTTTTGACTCCGTGCGTTAAATCAGCTATGATGCGGCAAGATACATGAATCAAAGGAAAATCTGACCTTGCCGCCTTTGAGTAGC
>JBATHN010000878.1:0-3182 GCA_049666885.1 Desulfobacterales bacterium | reverse complement strand
GGTCCGATCGGCGCCATTAAAACCGGCGATATCATCGACATCGACATTCCCGGCCGGAAGCTGAATGTCAAGCTGGAAGAAAACCAGATAAAGCACCGGCTCTCCAAAGCAAAGCCGCCCGACCGTCTGCTGACGTCACTGCTGGCACGCTTCCGCGGAGAATATGAAGGGCTCAACTGTTACGGAAAAAAGCTTTGAGCATTCGCCAAATCAGTGCAAGGCTAAATTCTGTACAGCACCAACGGCGGCTTCAATTCCGCGTTGGCCTTTTGCAGTTGGGATTCACCTGAGATCACGGCAACACTGTCCGGATAACGGCCCGGATCGAAGTACTTTTCGGCTGTTTCCCGCACTTGGCTGCGATTCAAGCGCAGCAGGGCCTGCTTGAACTGCTGCCGCGCCTCATCCGTGAGCCCGATGATCTTTCGGTAAAACGCTTTACGGGCGGCCGGCCCGGGTGGATCCGGTTTGTCGATTTCGGAACACATCTGTAAGACGGCTTCGTCGATGTCCGTTTCCTTGTACGCATTGGAGCGCACGAACCCGGCGGCGTTTTCGAAAACCTTCAAGGTCGCGCTGACGTGCGGATCGCGGTAGGAAGCGAAGCAGAACAAACCGTCTTCCGGATTGTACAACGAAAACCCGCCATAGGCGCCGCCCTTTTCTCGTATTTCACGGTGCAGGTAGAGCGAGCGCAGCAGTTTACTGATGACTGCCAGCGCCGGCGCATCCGGGTGTTCCATGCGGACGGTTTCAAAGGCCTGGGCCACGAAGGATACCGCCGAAGACGTGCTCCAGCCCTCCCGAACCGGGTCCGCGGAAAAATCGAGCGGCGGCGGGCCGAAGCCGTCTCCGCTACCGAGAGGAGCCGGCGGCTGTTGCAGGCGCTCGTAAATACCGAGGACTGCTTTTGTCGCGGCGGCCAGGGAACTCTCTTCCCCGATCAGAGCCGTTTTCAGATTGCCGCTGACAATAACCGATTGACGGATTGCGGAAAGGTTCTCTGCCAACTCTGGAAGGACGGCATCCGAAGGGGCTTCGAGGAGTTTTTTGATCGTCCGCAGTTGGAACACTCCGGACCAGAGCTCGCTCAGATGCCGTGCAATCGAAAAGTTCCGGGCTGCCAGAGAAATCGCCAGGCGATGACCGTTGTGGATGACCATCGATTCAAGGCCTGCCCGATACTCCATCAGGATATTTTTCAAACGGTTCAGGTCCGAAAAATCGCCCTCGAATACCAACTCCTCGACAATGCCAAACATCGGTTCCTGATTGCGGTTCAGGCACTTGGCGGTGAAAGCGACAAACGGAATGCAGGTCCCGTTTCCATCGAAGCCGGTGCGGGCGTTGGCGGAAAAACCGACGCCGCCGGTGTAAAGATCGATCCGCTTGGCCATTTCAGTGTAATCACGCCGCCTGGTGCCGACCTTCGGCAAAGCGTGGCAGAAAAACGGTACCAGCGGAACCAATCGTTGTTCCAGGCGGCCCAGGCCGGCTGCCGCAGCATAGTAGAATATTCCCGACGTCCTCTGGTCGTAACCGGTCACCGGAAACCGGGCATTGGTTTCGGATTCGAGAACACGCTGCACGTCGGGTGGGATGTCTGTCCGTGTCAGCGTCGGCAGACATGAAACGTCTTCCTGTGTCTCCTGAAGTTTCTCCAGTGCCCTTGAATCAGCCTCAATCTTAGCGAAGTCGGCCTTCGACAACCGGGCGGAGATCTCCGACAGCTCTTGTGCAATTCGCTCCGTTTCCCTTTTTTCAAGAGATTGATCGGGCAGCAGTTTGAACAGGACGCGGTGGGGATTGTCGATGAAATGTTTGCGAATGCGCTCTTCAAAGAAACCACCGTTTTTCATCTCGTTACGAATCCTCGCCAGGTCATCGTCAAGAAGCAGTCTATTGAGCGGGTCGCCGTCGTGCAGCCAAGTGCCGGCAATCATCAGCAACTGTTTAATTCCGTAAGGATACGGCGTGTTGGTGACTTCCTTGTGGTGAAATTCAACCTGATGGAGGGCCGATTCAATCAATTCCTTATCGATGCCGCCGTCGGCCAGGTCATTCAGTACTTCGAAGATAATTTTTTCAATCTTCTCCGCCGCCGATTCTTCCACGTCTTTCAATCCGGTGACGAACATCGTATCGCGGTTGTCCGCCTCGAAACCGGCCGCATCGCAGAGCGCAGAGCCCAACTGCGAATCTATCAGGGCTTTTCGCAGAGGAGAACCTGGATTTCCCATTAAGATTTGCTCCAAAATCGCCAGAACCAAGACCTCGAAACCATCTCGAATATCCGCAGTAAGCCAGGCGACGCAAACCTGACATTTTTTGGACGGGTCCTCACCCTGTGCCAGGGGATAATAGGCGATGTCTTGTCGCGGATTACCCCATCGCGGTTGGGACGGCACGTCCGTATCCGGCCGGGTAAGGGTGAATTTTTTCAGGATCTTTTCTTCTATCAAAGCAAGGTGGTGTCGTAGCGGAATGTTGCCGTAAGTGTAAAAAAAGGAATTGCTGGGGTGATAGTGATGTTGGTGAAAGGCCTTCAACTGGTCGTAGGTCAACCGGGGTATCACGGCCGGATCGCCGCCTGAGTTGTGGCAATAGGTTGTGGAAGGATAAAGGACTTTGAGTAAAGAGCGCGACATCACCTGATCGGGTGAGGACATGGCCCCTTTCATTTCGTTGTACACCACCCCCTTGTAAACCAGCTTCGGCGAGGAAGCGTTTCCGCCGCGCTCCCCGGCGATCTCCAAACGATGCCCCTCCTGCTTGAAACTCAGTTCTTCGATATTTGGAAAAAACGCTGCATCGAGATAGACATCCATAAGGTTTTCGTAATCCGCGCGGTTTTGTGTGGAAAACGGGTACATGGTCCAGTCCGAGGCAGTAAACGCGTTCATGAATGTGCTGAGGCTGCGCTTCAGCATGGAGAAAAACGGATCTCGCACGGGAAACTTTTCGGAGCCGCACAAAACGGTATGCTCTAAAATATGCGCCACACCGGTGGAATCTTTTGGTACGGTTTTAAACGCCACACTAAAGGTGTTTTCATGATCATCGCTGCTGATGTGAATATGGCGGGCGCCGGTCTGTTCATGCTCGAGTTCGTAAAAGAAAAATTTGGATTCCGGTATCTCTTCGATCCGTTTGATGACATACCCCCCGCAACGTCCACCTGG
>JBATHN010000877.1:0-1634 GCA_049666885.1 Desulfobacterales bacterium | reverse complement strand
ACCCAGACCGGCAGAATCTGACCGATGACATCCGGGTCCTTGAGGACCATATTCCGCAGCTTGAATGCCGCTCCGGAGCTGACCAGGCCATAGAGGTCCCGTTTATCGCGACGGCCCGTCACCTCTGGGAACATTTGGCTCAGGGAGGCTTTGACCAGTTTGCCGTAATCGGCCGTGGCCAGTGCGTCTTGCCGCAGCACGTCGGGGTCGAAATAAACGCTCAACTCGATAAATGTCTTCTGTAACGCAGGATAGCCTTTCCCCACGATGCTGATGAAAAGAAAGGACAAGAAGAGCAGGCTGAGCACGATTGCCCCGATGCCGTAAAAGCGAAACCGCTTCTCGGCTCTGTAGCGCCGGGGAAGGCTGCGGTTGACGAGGTCAATCGTTCGGGTCGAAGCGACGGCAGGCGTAACAGCCGGTTTGGATGTCTTATTCATACTGCTCTCGGTATTTGCGAACCACATAAAGGGCGATGATGTTCAGAATCAAGGTGATGACGAACAGCAGCAGGCCGAGCGCAAAGGCGGCCAGCGTCTTGGGGCTGTCGAACTCCTGGTCGCCGACCAGCAGCGTGACGATCTGAACGGTGACCGTCGTAACGGCGCTCAAGGGGTTGACCGTCAGGTTGGCGGCCAGACCGGCGGCCATGACGACGATCATCGTTTCCCCGATGGCCCGCGAAATTGCCAGGAGAATGCCGCCCACGATCCCGGGCAGGGCCGCCGGGATCACCACCTGCTTGATGGTTTCGGACTTGGTGGCACCCAGGCTGTACGCCCCGTCGCGCAGCGATTGGGGCACGGCATTGATGACATCGTCTGAAATCGACGAAACAAAGGGGATGATCATGATCCCCATGACGAGTCCGGCGGCAAGGGCGCTTTCGGAGGAAACGTCCAGGCCCAGGAACGTGCCGGCGTCCCGAATCAGGGGGGCTACCACCAGGGCCGCAAAAAAGCCGTACACCACGGTCGGAATGCCGGCAAGAATCTCCATCAGCGGTTTGGCGGCGGAGCGAAACCGCCGGTCGGCGTATTCCGAGAGAAAAATAGCCGACATCAAGCCGATGGGTACCGCCACCAGCATGGCGATGCCTGAAATAAGAAGTGTGCCGACAAACACCGGAACCGACCCGAATGCCCCGGAAGAGCCGACCTGGTCGGCCCGGATCGCCATCTGGGGGCTCCACTTCAAGCCGAATAGAAACTCCCATACCGGTATTTTTTGGAAGAACCGGATGGCTTCGTACAAAACCGACAGGACGATGCCGATCGTTGTGAATATGGCGATGGTCGAACAGAAAATCAGGATGACGGTGGTGATCTTCTCCACCTGATTGCGGGCACGTAGTTTGGGCGTGATCTTGAACCGCACGATCAGAGCTGCGGCAATCGCCAATGTTATCGCCACGACCGCAAGGGCGGCGTGACTGATGGCCAGAAGCTGACGATAGTGATCGGCGGCCGCCTGCATGGTCGGATCGATGCGGCCGGAGACGATATTACCGCTGACCAGGTTTTTGATGTCGTTGAGGATCAAATTCAAACGATCCGGCGGCAGGCTGCGGAGATTTTCGGGCAGGTCGGCCACGACCAGGCTGGTGATGATGTTGGATTCGAAGGCCAGCCAGA
>JBATHN010000876.1:0-3547 GCA_049666885.1 Desulfobacterales bacterium | reverse complement strand
GCACCCTTCAGAGAGATGACGTTCGCGTCGCTTTGCGGCACAAAATCGGCTACAGGTTCACCGATCTGCGGGACATGAGGGCCTGTCTTGAGGCGTCCGCGGCCGGCCAGATAGTGCTGCAGGTATCGTCCGGTATGGGAGGCGCGATCTACCGCTACCTTTTCGGGGGGTCCGGCCGCCACGACCCGGCCGCCACCGTCCCCTCCTTCCGGGCCTAAGTCGACGACCCAGTCCGCGGTTTTGATCACATCCATGTTGTGCTCGATCACCAGGACGGTGTTGCCTTCGTTCACCAGGTGCTGGAGGGCCTGAAGCAGGGTGGCGATGTCTTCGAAGTGCAGACCCGTGGTCGGTTCGTCGAAGATGAACAGCCGCCCGGTGCCGGCATCGTGTTTGAGGTACCGGGAGAGCTTGAGGCGCTGGGCTTCGCCGCCCGAATAAGTGTTGAGCGGCTGCCCGAGACGGATATATCCCAACCCGACATCGGCCAGCGGTTGGAGGGCTTCACGGATGACAACATGGCGCTTCGAAGGCCGATCGAACAACTGCAGGGCCGCGTCGACGGTCATGGATAGGAGGTCATTGATGCTGCGGTCGCGATAGGTCACAGCAAGGATTTCGGGCTTGAACCGCCGGCCGTTGCATTGCGGGCATGAGATGAAAACGTCCGATAGGAATTGCATCTCCACCTTTTCGTACCCGTCTCCCTTGCAGGCCTCACAGCGTCCGCCCTCGACGTTGAACGAAAAGTGGCGCGGTTCGAATCCCTTTTCGCGGGCGGCAGGCGTAGCGGCTAGTAGATGGCGAATCGGATCAAGTGCTTTAGTGTAGGTCAATGCGTTCGCCCGTGGCGTCCTTCCGATAGGGCGTTGATCCACCAGGATGACCTCCGTGAGGTTCTCCAATCCGGAGATCGACCGATGGATGCCGGGTCGGGCCTCGGCCGTCCCCAGGAAACGGCTAGCGGCGCGGTAGAGAATCTCCTCGGCCAGGGTCGATTTGCCGGATCCGGATACGCCCGTCAGGCAAACGAACAGGTCGAGAGGGATGCGAACATCTATCGATTTCAGATTGTTGGCCGCGGCGCCCTTGACGGTTATCCATCGGCTGCGTTGAGGCCGGCGGCGGTCTTGCGGCAGGGGGATGCGCCGTACACCTCTCAGATACTGTCCGGTCAGCGAACCGTCGACCCCGGCAGTGGGGCCGAAGTACATGACCTGGCCACCCTGTTCACCGGCGCCGGGCCCGAGGTCAATCAAGTAGTCGCTTTCGCGGATAATCTCCGGATCGTGCTCGACCACGACCACCGTGTTGGAACGGTCTCGCAGGTTTCTGAGGATGCGCGCCAGTCGGTAAGTGTCACGGGGGTGCAGGCCGATACTCGGTTCGTCCAGGATATAGAGGGTATTGACCAGGGCGGCGCCAAGGGACGAGGCCAAGGCGACCCGCTGCACCTCGCCGCCGGAGAGGGTCCGGGACTGGCGGTCGAGGGTCAGGTAGGCCAGTCCAACGTCTTTGAGGTATTTCAGGCGGTTGTTGACTTCTTCCAGGATCAGTTGAGCGGCTTCGTCCCCTTCGGGTAACTGAAGGTCATCGAAAAAAGCGGCCGCTGCGGTCACATCCATCGCATAGATTTGGGCAATTGTGCAGTCGGCTAGGCGGTAGAGGAGGGTTTCGACCTTGAAGCGAGTGCCGTTGCAGTCCGCACATGCGTCGTAGCTCCGATAGCGCGATAGAAACACGCGCACGGGCATTTTATAGGTTTTGGTCTCCAGCCACTTAAAAAAACCTCTGATGCCGTAATAGCCTTCGGTTCCGTCGATGATGAACCGTTTTTGGGATTCGTTCAGGCGTTGGAAGGGAATATCGACCGGAATCTTGCGTTCGCGACAGAGGTCGATCAGTTCATCGTATTCGTGACGCGGGTTCGAGGGATTGCCCCAGGGCTTCACGGCCCCTTCGGCGATAGAAAGACCCGGTTCGGGTATGACCAGGTCCAGGTCGATGTCGATGGTGCGGCCGAAGCCGCGGCAGGTTTCACAGGCACCGATGGGGCTATTGAAGGAAAATAGGTTTGGCTGGGGCGGCGTGTAGCGCGTTCCGCAGTAGGCGCATTCCAGCGTGCTGCTGAAGGCCAGGTGCTTTTGGCGATTGATCCATATATCCACCCGTCCGTTACCGAACCGGAACCCCAACTCGGCCGAGTCGATGACGCGATTGCGGTCATTGGGCCGCAGCAGAATACGGTCGACCAACACCGGCAGGGCTTCCGCGTCCGCCTCCGGCTGCCACTCGGTCGTTTCTCGAATTTCCTTGCCGTCGAACCACCGGTCGAAGCCGATCCGTGCCAGTTCGGCCCGAATGTGCTTGGCCGGCACCGCTTCTGTTGGATAAGGAAAAGTCAGAATCACCTCGGCACCGGTCGGTTGCGCCCGCACCAGCTGCCACACGTTTTCCGGGGTTTCCGCAAGTACCGGCCGTCCGCACTCTTTGCAGTGCAGTTGCCCGAGACGGGCAAAGAGAAGCTTCACGTAGTCGGTGATTTCCGTCATGGTGCCCACGGTCGAGCGGGAGGTGCGCACCGGATCTTTGCGGTCAATGGCGATCGCCGGCGGGATCCCCTCGATCTTGTCCACCTGCGGCCGGTCCATACGGTCCATGAACTGTCGGGCGTATGGAGAAAACGTCTCGACATATCGCCGCTGGCCTTCGGCGTAAAGGGTGTCGAACGCCAGGGAGGATTTGCCTGAGCCGCTGACGCCGGTGACGACGGTGATCCGGTTGAGAGGGATCTGCAGATCGAGGTTCTTCAGGTTATTCTGACGAGCCCCCTGGATGTGTATATAATTGGCATCTAACATCAAATACACATAAAACAACGCCCTTGAACCGGCGCTGTCGTCCTTTTTTCAATTTGAATCCAAATAATAAGCATGTGCGGCGGGGAATAAAGAGCCGCAGGCGGCTTCAAGGTGATTTCCGTTCGGAAGTGGTCTTTTTGGTTGATCGATCCGAAGTTCCGGGTTCAGCGCAGCCGCAGGCTGCCGCCTCCAGTTTGATCAAAGAGGAAACTTTTAAACTTCCGGAAAAAAATCCTAAATCGCAAATAACAATTAAATCACAATGACCAAATTTCAAAATGACCAGCCTGTTTGGGCCATTGGATATTGAGATTTGGGATTTATTTGGAATTTAGCGCTTGGAATTTGAATTTTCCGAGCACCTCGATGTCTGGGATAATATTTTTAAAGATTGCCTTTCAAGTGGATAAAGCACCACTGAGTTGCATATGAACGCTGGTTAAACCTTTGAACATTATACCAGAACGCGGAACCCAACTATTTCCTAATGCTGCGCGGCAGTAGCATTTGGTGCTGAGGGCAGATCGACCGTGGGTTCTGGTAGGCGGCGCCAGCAAAAGCGATCAAATACCGGCGGATTTCGGTCATGGCGGCGACCTGGTCCACGAATCCCTTGCGGGCACAGTAGACAGGGCGTGAATTGTCGTAGTATTCCTGGACCATCTTGTTCATGTTCTCGATGACCT
>JBATHN010000875.1:0-2296 GCA_049666885.1 Desulfobacterales bacterium | reverse complement strand
CGAAACGGCGGTCCGGTGGCGGCCGGGAATCAATACTCTCGACGGGCGGTTCACGGTAGCATACCACGGCTCCGAAGACCGCCTCTTGTTCACTCTGGCGCTGCCGCGGCTGAAGGTCAAACGGTTTCTGCAAGCATTTCGCGACTATCTACAAAATGAGGAAGGTCTGGCAATCGAACCGGTACCGCTGGATGTTCTTTTCGATGTCCGGTTGACGACGTCAGCGGATTTGTCGGTCCGTCCCACCTTGAGGATGCTGCAGCGAAACGGCGAGTACCGGATGCTGAAGGGCGTCGATTTTAATCGTTTCCGCTACGGCGATCTGGTCTACATCGAGGAGCTCGGCATCCTGGCGGACATGCAGGAAATCGACACGGAGCACCATGATTTCAGTCTGGCCGGAGAAACCGTCATTCCGCATTCGCGGATTCCGAACTTCATCGTCGCCCACGAATCCGATTTGGCCGGTGACCGCTTCCGGATCGACGCGGCGGCCGGCAACCTGCGCATCCTTGCGAACTACGATCGGATGGAGGTCATTCCGGAGGCCGTGGAGCGGGACTGGTGCTGGCTTTCGATTATTTATGGCTTCGGCACGCGCCGTGTCTCACTGAAGGAGATTTTGCAAGCCAGGTCCAAAGGCCGCCGATTCATCCCCACGCCGGACGGCTGGATCGACTGCCAATCCGAAAGCATGGCGGTTTTGGACAGCCTTTCGGCCGCAGTTGACGACGGTGTACCTGACAAAGACCTTGGCCGGATAAGACTTTCGCGCATGGAATTGTTGCGCCTGCAGGCGCTCAGTTCAGTGCCGCTGTCGATAGGAGGCGACGTAGAGTCGCAGGAATTCACGCGCAAGCTCTTGAGTGTGCAACCGCCCACACCTTTGCCGGAAATATCCGGCATGACCTCGCATCTGCGTACCTATCAGCTGCGGGGGGTGGAATGGCTGTGGTTCCTCAACCGTAATGGGCTTGGTGGGCTGCTGTGCGACGACATGGGCCTCGGCAAGACCCACCAGGTGATGGCGCTCATGCTGGTCTTGAAGAACCTCGGAGAAGACAATGGGCCCTTCGTCGTCGTCTGTCCGGTGACCGTGATCAGCCACTGGCAGGAAAAGATTCGGATGCATGCGCCTTCGCTCTCGACAGAGGTCTACCACGGCGGTTCGCGTGATCTTGCGGGTGCGCTCAAGGGCAGCGACGTGCTGTTGACATCCTACGGAATCCTGCGGCGCGACATCGCGCAGCTGTCCCGAATCCCTTTTGCAATGGCGGTTTTCGACGAGGTTCAACATATCAAGAATACCCAGACCCAGGCCTATCAGGCCGCCCTGACTGTTCGCGCCATTAGCAAAATCGGTCTGACCGGCACGCCGATCGAAAACAGCCTGTCCGATTTGAAAGCCCTGATGGACTTGACGGTGCCGGGCTACCTCGGATCGGATGCCGCGTTCGAAGAGCGCTACAGCGCCTTGATCGAAGCCGATCCCGAAAGTTCACGGCGCCCGGAGTTGGAGCGCCTGATCGTGCCGTTTACCCTGCGGCGACTGAAAAAGTCGGTCCTGACGGAACTGCCGCCCAAAATCGAGGACCAGCGCTCCTGCCGATTGAGCGACGACCAGGTGAAGCTCTACCGTGATACGATTGGTTCCCGCAGACTCGACGCCCTCGCTCCGTTGTATGACCCCCAAGCCATCATCCCGTACATTCACATCTTCGCCCTGCTGACCCTGCTCAAGCAGATCTGCAACCACCCGGCGCTGCTGGAAGAAGACGGCAGCGATTACGACCGCTACGAATCCGGCAAGTGGGAGCTGTTCAAGGAACTGCTGGCCGAAAGCCTCGACAGTGGTCAGAAGGTTGTGGTCTACAGCCAGTTTCTCAAGATGATCGCGATCATCGAAGACCACCTGAAGCAGCAGAAAGTCGATTGCGCGGTTCTGACCGGCAGCAGCCGCAATCGCGGGGCGTTGATCCGCCGGTTCAACACCGACCCGCAGTGCCGCGTATTTGTCGGCAGTCTAAAGGCCGGCGGCATCGGTATCGACCTGACGGCCGCTTCGGTGGTGATTCACTACGACCGCTGGTGGAATGCCGCGCGGGAAGATCAGGCCACCGACCGTGTCCATCGCATCGGCCAGAGCCGGGGCGTGCAGGTCTTCAAACTGGTAACCGAGGGCACCCTCGAGGAGAAGATCGCGGCCATCATCGCCCGCAAGAAAGACCTGATGGAGCGCGTTTTAAAGGAAGACGACCCAGGACTGCTCAAGACCTTCACCCGCCAGGATCTGGTC
>JBATHN010000874.1:0-4086 GCA_049666885.1 Desulfobacterales bacterium | reverse complement strand
GTCGATCTTCTGGCCATCTTGCCGACCTATCTGAGCATTTTTATCCCGGGTTCTCAGTATCTGTTGGTCATCCGGTTGTTGCGCGTCCTGCGTATTTTTCGTGTGCTCAAACTGGTTCCCTATCTCGGAGAGGCCCGCCTGCTGGTGCAGGCCCTGCGGGCCAGCCGTCGTAAAATAATCGTATTCCTGTTCACCGTGATGATTCTGGTGGTCATCTTCGGCTCGCTGATGTATTTAATCGAGGATCCCGACAGCGGCTTCACCAGTATCCCGAGAAGCATTTACTGGGCGATCGTAACGCTGACCACCGTCGGCTACGGCGACATCTCTCCCCAAACCGGTCTGGGCCAGTTACTAGCGGCGTTGATCATGGTGATCGGCTTTGGAATGATAGCCGTGCCGACCGGAATTGTGACCGTTGAGATGGCACAGTCCTTCAAACGTAAGGTTTCGACCCAGGCCTGCCCCGAGTGCAGCGCCGAAGGACACGATGCGGATGACAGGCACTGCAAATATTGTGGGTCAAAACTCTAACATTTCCGAGCCATATGAGCATTTAAGCAGTAAATGGATCCGTCATTCGTTTTTCTCCTTTTGTCTTTGGCTGGCTATACCAATAACCGCCAGATCACGCCCGCCGCGGCACCGAGCGGCACCAGGTAATGAACGGGCAGGTGAAATTTCTGCAGCAGAACCAGGGAAACACCAGCCGATATCAGGGCGAAGAGGTCGAGGCCGCCGTCGGGCAGGATCACCTTGTAACCGAACCAGACGGCCAAATTGAGCACCACCCCCACCACGGCCGCGGTGACGCCGGTGAGCGCGGCCTGAAGCTGCCGGTTGCCGGCCATGGCCTCGATAAAAGGCGCGCCGGTGAAGATGAAGAAAAAGCAGGGTAGAAATGTCACGTAGGTGGTGATCAAAGCCCCCAGGATGCCGGCGGTCAATGGTGCCAGATCGCCGGGCAGGTTCCAGGCGCCCAGAAAACCGACGTACTGGGTCACCATGATCAGCGGTCCGGGAGTGGACTCGGCCAAGCCGAGCCCGATGAGCATTTGCGGTGTCGTAAGCCAACCGTTGCCGACCGCGACTTCGGTTATGTAGCTCAACACGGCGTACGCGCCACCGAAGGTAACGAAAGCCGCCTTGGTGAAGAACAAGGCGATCTGGCTCAACACATCATCGAACCCACGCCAGGCCCACACGCTCCCTACCACGAGACCCCACAAAGCAAGACAGACAAAGAACACGCGGACGACATAGGCGAGGGAGGGTTGGCCCGTCTTCAGCCCGACGGAAGGTTCCGTTTCAACGCGGCACTCTTTGGTTTCTGGATCGTAGGCGCCCGCGCAGAAGACCCGGGGCAACACGCGCTGCATGAGCAACCCGCCTGCGGCCGCGGCCGCCACGATATAGGGAAACGACACCTTCAAGAAAAAGATGGCAATGAACGCCAAAGCGGCAAACCCATAGAGCACGCGGTGTTTGAGTGCTTTTTTGCCGATGCGCAGCACCGCTTCCACCACCACGGCCACCACCACCGGTTGAATTCCGTAGAAAGCGGCCGCCACCGCCGGAATGTCGATATGGGCCACGGCCAGGTAGCTCAATAGCAGCATGACAAAGATCGACGGAATCACGAAAAGCGATCCGGCCGCGATGCCGCCCCAGGTGCCGTGCAACCGCCAGCCGATATAAGTGGCCAGCTGCTGGGCCTCGGGCCCGGGCAACAGCATGCAGAAGTTGAGGGCCCGCAGGAATTGATTCTCACCGATCCAACGCCGCCGTTCCACCACTTCCTGGTGCATTATCGCAATCTGGCCGGCAGGCCCCCCGAAACTGATGAAGCCCAGTTTGGTCCAAAACTTGACAGCTTCCGTGAAGGAAACTGTCGCAGAAGTGTTCGTTGACGCTGTTTTTTTCATGCTTGTCCCCGTAAATGGTTTTGCACCGGCATGTCGCGGCCGAAAACCGCAAAACCGACTGTGCCGATGATCCCAAAAACGAAGGCTGTCAAAAGGTTGGTCTGCGGGCTGACCTGCCACAAGAAAGCGCCGCCAAGGGCAGCACCGGCGACAAAAAAATCTCGGATCAGATAATAGAGCCCGAACATCCCCGCCTTGCAGCTGTCCGGGGACAGATCCATGATTAGAGCCTTGCGGGTGGGCTCGCCGAACTCCTTGAGCCCCCGCAGGATGAAGGCGACGATCAGCCACTCGAAGGAGCGGCTATACAATAGGACCAAGGGAAATAGAGTGAAAAAAATGAAGGTTACCAGAACAAACGGTTTCTTGGTGCTCCGGTCCGCCATATAAGCCACCGGAATATAAACCGCCACGGCAGTTGCCATTTCGATCGTGGTCAGCAGGCCGAATTGGAATGCCGATACCGGTTGGGCGATGGTCTTCATGCACCAGACCACCACGAAGGCGTAGGGGATTTGTTCGCAAAAGCGGATCAGAATGTCGGTGACCAGAAGACTTTTCATGGCCGGGTTCATCAGGCGCATGAGTTTCAGCGGATTTCTTTCCGGTGTCAGGCCGCAGGCATCGGCGGAGGATGTTCCAGAGGGCGTATCGTCTGCGATCATTCGTTGCTGCAGCAGCAAGGCCACCGCGGCCATTGCCAGGGCGGCCACGAAGGCGAGACGAACCCCATCGCGCTCGCCCCATATGCCGATGAAGAGCCCCCCGAGCAAAGGGCCGAGGGCCATGGGGATGCGGCGCACCAGCGAATGCATGCTCACCCCCATAGTACGCTTGTTCCGGGGCAGCACCTTGTATATCAGACTCATGGTGGCCGGCAGGGAGATGGCCGACCAGGAGATGAAGAGGACTGCACCGACCAGCACCGCCTGCCAGGCGGGGATCAGGATCACCAGGGCGAAGCCGGCCATGGCCACCAGGTTGAAGAGCAGCAGTGACCGCTTGGTGCCGATGCGGTCGGACAAGTATCCCCCCGGAAACGAGTAAAGGGCCGACAGCAGGTTGTCCATGGCCTGCAGCAGACCGATGGCCAGAGCACCGCCGCCCAGTGCCATTATGTAGATCGGCAGAAAGCGCTCGGCCATGCGCTCGCCCATGCCGATCAGCACAACCATGGCCAGCACGCCGACGGTGCTGCGTTGCAATCCGAGAAAGCCGGAAATCCGGGAGGAACGGGCTGTTGGGGGTTGATGGGTGGCCATTATTCCCTCTACGATACACTCCGGGCCTCAGCCAACCGGCACCAGGCATACAGGGCGTCATAAACCTCAAACTGCCGTTCGAAATTCTCCAGCTACAGAACGCGCAGCCGAATCGACAGTTCCTCCAACTGTTGCCGGTCGGCGGTGGCTGGGGCGCCGGTCAGCAGGCAGGCGGCCTTCTGGGTCTTGGGAAACGCGATCACGTCCCGGATGGAGCTCTGACCACAGAGAATCATGACCAGGCGGTCGAAGCCGAATGCAATGCCGCCGTGGGGCGGGGCGCCGGAGTCGAGCGCCGAGAGAAGGAAACCGAACTTTTCGCGGTATTCCTCGGGCGTCATGCCGAGGGCGCGGAAAACCTTTTCCTGAAGTTCTTTCTGATGGATGCGGATGCTCCCGCCGCCGATCTCAGATCCATTAAGGACCAGGTCATACGCCCGGGAACGGACCGCCGGCGGATCTTTTTCCAGCAGGTCGTAATCTTCTTCCAGCGGTGCCGTGAAAGGGTGGTGCAGCGCCTGGTAGCGCTTCTCGTTTTCGTCGTATTCCATCAACGGGAACCGCGTCACCCAGGCGAAATTAAAGGCGCTCTCGTCGATCAGTCCCAGCTTTTTCCCGAGATGATTGCGCAGCTGACCGAGGGCCTCGTTGGCCACCGGCGGTTGATCGGCCATGAAAAAGACCAGATCACCGGGCTGCATGTCGATCCGGCGCGCGAGTTCTTCTTTTTCGGCTGCGCTGAAAAATTTTGCAATCGGCGACTGCCACTCACTTTCCCTGACCTTGATCCAGGCCAGCCCTTTGGCCCGGTAAACAGCCACGAAAGCCGCCAGATCGTCGATTTCCTTGCGCGACATATCCTCGCATCCCTTGGCGTTCAATGCTTTCACGATGCCGCC
>JBATHN010000873.1:0-3196 GCA_049666885.1 Desulfobacterales bacterium | reverse complement strand
GATCGAGAAACTTTCTTATAGCGGTGGCGTAGGCAGCGAAGATTTCCGCATTGGTGTAGACGTCCAGCGAGAGCACGTCCAGGTCCAGGACGATACCTGGAAAATGTTCGGCCGCCTGCACATACATATCCTCATAGTAACTGTAGTTGGGCAGCTGCGGCCAGAAAGGCACGTCCAGCGACAGGGCCATCTCGAGGGCGCGCGCGACGTCGGTATGCGGCATCACAGCCATGGCGGTCGTCAACAGGTTCCCGGGAATTTTGTTGGTCATGGACACCTCTCGCTTTACCAACTCTTTTACTTCTGATCACAAAGGGCCAATGATGTCATGAAACAAAAAGCCTCTCTATCCTTTTCTCCCCCGATAATGGCAACCAGGTCATTCGGCCTTAAAACAAAACCCGCATCAGGATTTGGCTTTAATTGCTCCTCCCGGACAACCCCTACGACAGATACGCCCGTCCTTTTTCGTATTTCACTCTCACCGATCGATTTGTGCGCAATCGGGCTGTCCGGAGCCAGCCGGACCCATTGCAAATCGAACTGCTGCTCAGCACCCCGGAGTTGGGACAGGACCCGATACTCTTTACCTTTGTTAAACCAGTGGGCATAGAGTTCCTGTCGAGCCGTATCGGTGTATCGCTGAACTTCGGTCGGCGGGACCCGGAGATGTAGAAGAGATTGGCGGGTCATTTCGAGGCTGCCCTCGAACTCCGGAAGTACAATCTCGGAAACCCCTGCATCCTTCAATGAATTAAAAAAATCCGAACCCGATGTTCGCGCCACTATTTTGAGCTGGTTATTCATCCGTTTTGACTGTACGGCTACCGTTCTTGCGGTAACAAAACCGGGAATTGTTAAAACCAGAAGCGCGGCATTCTTGACCCTGGCGGCGTCGAGAACGGCTTCCTGGCCGGCATCGCCATAAACGACCGACATTCCATCCTTTTTGGCTTGTTCAAACCGGCGATAGTCGAGTTCGACGATCACGAACTGAATGCCCAAGCGCTTCAGAATCTGTGCTATCTGATAACCCACGCGGCCGCCACCGGCAATGACGACGTGGTTGGCAAGTCCGGCATCGGGGATGTTGGACGACTCGAGCGCTTCATGGCGAAACCAATGCTTCTTCAATGCGTATATCCGTGCCGTCTGGCCCGAAATCAGAGGCGTGAGCGCCATCGTCACGATAGCGCTGGTCAGTACCAGCGAGTAAAGATCGCTGCCGATCGAATTCGTCGAGAGCCCCACCCTTGCCAGAACGAAAGAAAACTCACCGATTTGAAAGAGACCGAGTCCGACGGCCAGGGGGATTACATTTCTGTATTTAAATATTCGAGCGATAAAAGCGAAAATAAGCCCCTTGCCCGTGCCGACGACCAGAACCAGAATAAGAACCTCCCAAATATGATCCAAAAGAAAGGCCGGATCCAAAAGCATCCCCACCGAAGTGAAAAACAGCAATCCGAAAAGATCACGCAGCGGTATGATATCACTCAGGGCCTGATGACCGTAGTCCGATTCGCTCAGAACCATGCCGGCAACAAAAGCACCGAAAGCGAAAGAAAGCCCCACCATGTGCGTGACATACCCCACGCCCAGACCGATAGCGGTGATGGCAAGTAAAAAAAGCTCCCTCGAACCGAGTTTGGCGATATGCATCAACAGGCGCGGCAGCAACCTGGTCCCGAGCAACACCATCGCGGCGATGAAAACCGCCGCCTTGAGGGTCGAAAAACCAAGCGCGGGCAGTCCCACCGCTGGATTGTTCAGCTGAGGCAATATGATCATCAGTGGAACGACGGCCAGATCCTGAACGATGAGCATTCCGATCATTACTTTGCTCGACAGCGTCCCCAGCCAACCCTGGTTCATCAGGGTTTTAAGAATCACCATAGTGCTCGACAGAGAGATAAGGGCCCCGAGCCACAGTGATGATTTCAGTTCCCATCCCATCAAGTGCCCGATTCCAATGCCGAGTCCTATGGTGAGGATCATTTGAATCGGCGTTCCGATCAGCGCCACCTTCTTAACCGGTTTGAGATCCTTGAGAGAAAACTCGAGCCCGAGTGCGAACAGGAGGAGGGCAATGCCGATCTCGGCCAGCAGCTCGATCTCGTGAATGTTCGAGACCGTAAGCCCCCCGGTATGCGGTCCCAAAACAATCCCCGCCGCGATATAACCGAGGATCAAGGGTTGGCCGAGCCGCTGCAGCAACAGGCCGAAAAAAAACGCCGCCACGATAAGCAGGATAATGTCAGTTGCAATTCCCAATTATATGTCCTCTTCACACGTCAGGTCTATTTATCCCACACGATCCGCGGAACCTCTCCTTTGATTAATAGCCCGGCCATTAAAGATCCAATAAAAATTATTGAACTCCTCATTCCGGCCAAAATAAAGACCATGTATTTTCAATTGTTTAGTTGAGAACGAATTAACAGCAGTGGGCGGTCGATTTGTTGCAGCACACCGGTCGCGGTACTGCCGTAAAACTGTCGTGGCAAGGCGTTCAAACCGTAATTGGCCATTGCGACCAAACTGACGTTAAGGGTCTGCGCGGTTTCCAGGATGGCCTTGACGGCCGATCCATAGGCGATACTGGTAGGGACATTAATTCTTTTTTGTTTCATTGCTTAGATCTTGAGGATTTTTTTTCCAAACAGTGAAAGCACATACTCGGTAGCCGTCCCGGCGGTTGAGTGATTCACATCCTTTTCGGGAAAATAATCGACAACCGCCAGAGACCGCATGAGGCCTGACTTGGCAATCATTTCCATGGCAAGGTGTCCTTCCCGGTAGGAAAGTCCACCCCTGAAGGGCCGGTGCACACCTGGAGCCACGGTGGTGTCGAGCACATCCATATCCAGTGTTATATGAATTCCGTCCGTTCCCATGCAGGAGGTGCGAAGGGCGCGATAAATCACTTCCCTCATTCCCAGTGCATCGATGTCCTCCAGCGTATAGGCGCTGATTCGTGACCGTCTGATCAACCGGGATTCCTCATGCGATACTTCCCGCAAACCGATCAAAGCCACGCGTTCGGATTCCAGTCTGGGTTCGACACCACCGGGGCCGGGAGGCAATTCCGTGAATGCTGTTATGCAGCTGCCGTGAGCGCTCAGAATTATGGTCCCGAACATCGGAAGCGACAGAGCCAGGCCCTGATAAATACCAAGACAAGTCCTCGGATCGC
>JBATHN010000872.1:0-24926 GCA_049666885.1 Desulfobacterales bacterium | reverse complement strand
GGCCCGGTGGGGCAGCCCGTCGGCTCGCATGCGCGAACGTGGGGCGGCGCCGACGACACGGTTTTTTTCATCGACGATGGTGACGATCTCTTCCTGGATTGGAATTGGCATGTCTAATCGACGTCCTGGGTAATACTTTGGGGGCCATCTAATGTCACCGACTATTTATCCGGTTTTTCCCGGCGTTCAAACCGGTTCAGATCGCGGTTTTTCCTGGAGGTCTCCGGATCGAATATTCTGCCGTTCATCGCGATATAAACCCCGGCCGGCAAAAGCTGAACAGCCGTAAAGGCGCTGGCGATGTTGAACACCGCATCCGTAAAACGGAATTTGGCCGGTTGCATGGCACCGGTCAACACAATCGTCTTTTGGGCGATTTTTTTGAGAACCAAGGCGGTGGTGATCATCGTGTCGGTTCCGTGGGTGACGATAACCCGATTTTGAGGGCACGATTTCACCGCCTTGTAAATGCGGTTGCGATCCGCATCGGTCAGGTCCAGACTGTCCTTGCGCAGCAGCGATGTTATCTCAAAGCCAGGGGTGACGTTGGCCTCCTTCAACACTTCACCGATCTGAGGCGCACCGACCTGAAATTCGCTCTTGGCATCGAAATAAATTTTATCGATCGTCCCGCCCGTTGTGATGATCTTGATGTCTGTCATCGTTGCACATAATTTAATCTTTTGGATCCTTGAACCCTGATAGAGTCACCAACTTTTCTGGCGATGATCCCCCCCAAAAAAACCCGGAAAACTGTGCCACTTGATTCTGACAATTGGCTGAGAGGTACCACTGTGTCGTCCTCATTGTCAACTGCGGGGGATTGCGCAGTGGATGGACCTTTTTGGTGATTTATAAAATAGCGTATAAAGTTACGGAATTTTGGTCATTGTGATTTGTTTATTATTTGTTATTTGCAATTTGGAATAATTCACCGAAACTCCAACGTTTCCTCTTCGATCAAACTGGATGATAGCGGCCAGTAGCAGTGCCGAAACCCTCGTATGAAACTACGCCAAAATGGCATAGTTTCTTTCTCGATCAAACTGGCCGCTTTTCAGGCCAGCGGCTGGGCTGAACCTGGAACCGATCAGTTTTTGATATAGTTGGTTAGCCTGCATGTAAGTGGTTCTCTGATTATTTCGGTTTTGGTTTGACAGTTCCGCATCCGTCACGATAAACATTCTGACACACGGCATCCTATAAAATTCCGACGTGAATATTGTCAGTTTCACCTTTGAAAATATATCCGCGTTTTGCGAAATGCGCCAAATTGTTTCTGCAAACCATTCGGATCGTATCTGTAATTGCAATAATGCCCAATTGTTGTGGGATTTTGGAATAAAGAAACGTAAACCGCTACTTTGAAAGAGAGGATGCATCGCATGTTCAACCATATCCTTTGTCCAACCGACTTGAAAGAGCGTTCCGATATTGCCGTCATAAAAGCCGTGCAGATTGCCCACCAGTTCGGCTCAAAAATCACTCTGCTCAATATCCACAAAGATTTTATGGACAAGGAAGAACGGGAGATGCTGCGGGTCAGTGTCGGCAAAATGAAGGAAAAATACAAGCGGATAGCCATCGAATCCAAAGCAGAGATGAAAACTGTCATCCATAAATTACATGCCGATGATATCGAGGTAGATTACCTGCTGCACAGCGGCAAGCCGGAAAAAGTCATCGTGGAGGTTGCTAAACAACTCGGAACAGATCTGATTGTCATCGGCACCGACGGAAGGGATAACGTAATGGATTTCGTTGTCGGTACCATTACCGAACATGTCGTCAACGCGGCCCCCTGCCCTGTCCTGGTCATCCACCATAAGGGGTAGGGGCCGCGTCGGCAAAAAATAATTCCACCTCTTGCTTGTCTTATGGCCCGCCTACTGCGTTATATCCACCCACACGTATCCCGGAGGCGCAATAACCGTTCACAGGGTTGCAAAGTCCGATGCGCTTCAAACCACATAATTGTAAGCGTTTACAGGGTGCCGCAGATGCAAGGCGTCAGGCGCACAGACGTACTTTTGTACTTCAAGCGCCCGACACAACAATTCAGATGCGGTGCCCTGTGAACGCTTACTCAATAACGATTTCAACGGCACTCGTTGGGCATATCGTGTAGCAATCGCCGCACACATCGCATTTGGTGTGGTCGATTATAAACTGCTCATCATGTTGATAAATTGCCTTGAAAGAGCACCTTTCCAGGCATTCCCCGCAGGCAATGCATTCTTCTGTAATGCGAACGCCTCTGAAAGGAATGTGCTTGCCGCCAAAGCAAAAGCCGGTACGAAGTAATTTATGGGAGCGGTGCTCCATTTCAAAATCGAAATCATACACTTCCCCCCAGGCGCTGTGCAGGCAAAAGGTGGTCATGGCCGGATACTTTTCGATGTCTTTTACACCGAGCATGAACAGTTCATTGACGGCAGCTTTTTCTTTGAGTGCCTCGAAAGAGATTTCTTTAATATCCCCGGTCGCGCGAATGGTATATCCTGGTGCAAAATAGGGCATTCCCTCTTCATTGTGGCTGACAGCGGTTTTGGGAAACATGCCACAGATGGATACCTTTTCCGTCTTTTTAAGTCGTTCATAAAAAGGCTTGGTGAGCATGGTTCGAAAATACAATCCGCCGGGCTGATGCATGCTGCCAGGAAATCGGTTCGCCTCCGAATCCTTTCCAAGAGTATGCCCGTGAACTTAGACCGATGTTTGCCCAAATGCCGGCATCATGGTAAACACCCTGATGCCGTAGCACAGATTCGGTAATGATCGAGGAGTCCGCATGCCGGCAAAACGCCCCCGAGCCTTCATTCTGATTGCCTGTGCCTGCGCCATTTTCTGGCCGGGCGCGTTTATTTTCGGCCTCCCAGGCGTCCTGCGCCAGCATTGGCAGCAGGTGTTCGATGCCGGCGGCGGCGCGGTAGGCGGGACGGTATTTTTCATTCTCACCGGCGCCACCTGCTTTATGTACCTGTGTGGGCGCTTTCAGGAGAAATACGGCCCGGGAAGGTTGACGTCTATCGGGGCCGTGGTGTGCGGCATCAGCTCCATCTGGCTGAGTCAGGCCGGAAATATGATCGACGTCAACATCTGGGCGTTTTCCGTCGGTGCCTCATCGGCCTTTGTATACCTGCCGGGCCTGACGGTGGTCCAGCGCTGGTATCCCGAAAGACGAGGCCTTGTGGCCGGCTTTTTCAATATGGCCTTCGGGTTATCGGCGGCGGTCATGTCTCCGATTTTTTCCATTCTCTTATCGAAATGGGGCTACGAAGCGGTGACCCTGGCCGCTGGTTGTGCAGCGCTTACCATCGGTCTGACCGCTTCAGCCTTGATCCGGTTTCCTGAGATCGATACGTCGACGTCGGCACCCTTTGCGCCGTTTGCGCCCAACGGCCGCTCGGTGAAGGAAGCCCTGAAAAGCCGCGAGTTCTGGTGCCTCTGGTTCACCTGGGTGTTCGCCGGCGCCGCCGGGGCCAGTATGCTGGTGCTGGCCACCGGGTTTGGCCTGGCCCGCGGCCTGAATCTCGCGGATGCCGTCGTCCTGCTCACGGCGTTCAATGTAACCAACGGCTGCGGCAGGTTGATCAGCGGTTATTTCTCGGACGGGATCGGGCGATCCCGCACAATGGCCATTAGCTTTACCGGCGCAGGCCTTGCCTATCTGATCATGCCCCATCTGGTTGGCCTGTGGCTATGGGCCGCTCTGGCGGCAGTCATCGGTTTCGCCTTCGGAACCCTGTTTGCGGTATCTGGCCCGTTGGCCGGAGACTGTTTCGGCATGGCGCACTTCGGATCCATCTTCGGACTGATTTTTACCGCCTACGGTTTCGTGTCCGGGCCGCTTGGCCCATGGCTGAGCGGACATATCCTGGATGTCACCCGGGGCAACTACACCCTGGTTTTTTCCTACCTGGGCCTGATGTATCTGGGGGCAGCCGGGCTCATCCTACTTGTTCAGCCGTGGCGGGAATGTCGAATGTAACGCCGTAGCACCAACACCTGTGCCAGTCGGTCACAGTGATATCGGATTATTTTTGAGTGAGTCCAAAAAATACGATAAGGAATTTAATTTGAAAATCTTTTACACCGACACATTTCCGATCCCGCTACCGGAACAACACAACTTTCCCAAGGACAAGTATTTTTTACTGCGGATGCGGATATCGGAGCGTCTGGGTGATCAGTTGATCGATATGCGGGTTCCAGAACCGGCCTCCAGAAAGGAGATCCTCCATGCCCATACTGCGGAATATATTCGTCGCCTGTTTGAGGGTGACTTAACGAGTAAAGAAATCCGGCGTGTCGGTCTGCCCTGGTCACCTCAGATTGTCAGGCGAACCCGTTATTCAGTCGGTGCTACCATCGCCGCCTGCCGGGCGGCTTTATCAGAGGGGGTCGCCGCTAATCTCGGGGGCGGAACCCACCACGCCTTTCGTGATCGTGGCCAAGGGTTCTGCTGGTTAAACGACAGTGTGATCGCAGCCAGAGCCATGCAGGCCGAAGGACTTGCTGAAAATATCTTGATTGTCGACTGTGATGTTCACCAGGGAAACGGCACGGCCGCCATTGTCAGAAATGACCCGACCATTTTCACCTTTTCCATCCATGGCAAGAACAACTTTCCCTATCACAAAGAAACCAGCGATCTGGATATCGGACTGGCCGACGGGGCGGATGATGAAACCTATCTCGATGCTCTTGGAAAAGGCCTTGCTGTGTCCACACAGAAATTCAAAGCCAACCTGGTGATTTACCTTGCCGGGGCTGATCCCTACAAGAAGGATCGCTTCGGCCGGCTTGCATTGACCAAGGCGGGACTTGCCCTTAGAGATCGCCTTGTCTTAAAACATCTTAAGAAAAGCGGGCTTCCGGTGGCGGTTACCATGGCCGGCGGCTATGCGCCCGAAATTCAGGACATCGTCGACATTCACTTTCAGACAATCATGACAGTACTGAAATTTACCCCATAATTGCAATGTTGCAGAAAATGGCCCATTTTTGGATCGGAAACTTACCGGTGCCCTAAATGAAACCGTGGATGGGCACTAGTTATCAGCCTCTGCCGCTTCGACGATGTGTCGAATTTTTTGGGAAAGCTCGGCAAGGTTAAACGGCTTTTGAATAAAACCATTGCAACCACGCTGCAAAATTTCTGCAGCCTGTCTGTTGACGGCATACCCGCTGGAAAGCAACACCGGCATCTGCGGATATATGTCACGGATGCGATCGAACGTTTTTCCGCCGTCCATCCCCGGCATGATAAGGTCGATAATGACGAGATCAATTTCGTTTCCAAAATCCGTTATTTTTTCAATAGCCTCCGAACCGCTTTTGGAAATCACAACACGATAGCCCAATTCTTTCAGCATTGCTTGTCCAACATCTATAATTATGTCTTCATCATCAACCAGAAGAATGGTTTCCGACCCTTTAAGTATCTCCCCTTCCGTTGCTATCTCTTGATAAATCTCTTTTTCCGATATCTGCAAATAGATGTTGAAAGTCGTTCCTTGGTTCCTTTCGCTGTAGACGGTAATTATACCACCATGATTTTTGATGATTCCATATGCCGAAGCCAGGCCCAGTCCGGTGCCGCGACTCTTTTTTTTTGTTGTGAAAAAAGGGTCGAAAATTTGACGCCGAGTGTCTTTATTCATACCGATTCCGGTATCGGTGACGGAAACTTTTGCAAAACGTCCCGGTATTACCTCGTATGGTTTGCAGTAGTTGTCGTCTAACACAACGGCACTTGTTTCTATGTAAAGCTCACCGCCATCAGGCATAGCCTGCCATGCATTGACAAACATATTCAAAAGAACCTGCTCGATTTGGCCTCTGTCAGCTTCGACAACTAATAATGATGGCTGCATTTTAGTGTGTATTTTTATTTCTTTTCGAGTTCGGCTGAACATGGTTACGCTATTGAGCACAAGTTGATTGATGTCGATGGCCTTGACCTCGTATTTGCCTCCACGAGCAAAACCCAAAAGCTGCTTTGTCAGGTCCGTCGCACTTCGGATACACGCCTCAATGGACTTGATGTGTTCCTGATGAGAGTGTAAAGGGTCCAGATCCACCGACATTAGTGAAGCCCTGCCCTGAATGCCCATTAGCAGGTTGTTAAAATCATGCGCGATACCACCAGCCAAGGTGCCAATTGCTTCGAATTTCTGGGCCTGCAGAAGTTGCTGTTCCAGTGTCAATTTCTCGGTGACGTCCTCGTAGGTCACTAATTGGTCACGGTTTTCCATTGCAACCGGTATGAAAAGGATTTGTTTCCGTGATCCGTCTTTACAGGTGACGGTAAAAGTCCGTGGCCTTGCTTGTCCAGCGTTTAATTGTTTAAGATCATCGATCCAAGTTTTAACTACATTTTGGCGATACTCCTTATTCGGATAGGATTTTTGGAACCAAGCATTTCCATTAGGTATGTCTTCAATCGTATAACCAAAAATTGTGGAGAATTGAGGATTGATATATTTGTAATGGCCATCATCTGCTATCAAAGCTATCCCAAGAGGAGATTTTTCCACGAGTGTCCGAAACTTTTCCTCACTTTCCCGTAGGGCTGCTTCAGCCCGCTTGCGATCCGTGACGTTTCGCACGTATTCAACTACTCCTATCGAGGTGCCAGAGTTGCCAATCATGGGAAAAGCGAACAGCTCCAATGTACCTGGTTGCCCCTCTTCACCCACAAGCGGCACTTCATTCATTTCAAGCTTACCCGTCTCAAGAGCACGAATGGTCGGGCAGTTATGGCAGGGCTTTGATCGCCCGTGGTATATTTTGTAACATTTCTTGCCCTCCAGGGGGAGCATGTGTGCGTACCAATTTCTCATTGCTTGGTTCACACGAAGGACATTCAATTTCGAATCAAGAACACTGATACCATCTTGAATGGAATTGAAAATGGTATTTAGAAATCGCTCGCTTTCATGCAACGCCTCCTCTGTTAGTTTTCGATCTGTGATATTTTTTGAGGAACAGATTACCGAAATCACTTTACCATGATTGTCCTTTATAGCTTTGGCAGTTGTGATGTAGTACTGATCACCTTCCGGTCTCGGAACACGGACTTCAATGGTTTTGGATTTACCGGTAGCAAAAACATGTTTAACGACAGAGAATCTCTTATCTCCTTCTTCTCCTGGAAAGACATCCCAAATACTGTGGCCGACGATCTCGTCAACCAATTTATCGACTCCTTCGGCGAATGCTCGGTTAACAAAACGATACGTTCCATCAGGATAGAATGAAAAAGTAGGATCGCTTGATTCATCGAGCAAGATACGATATTCATCCTCACCCTTCTGTAATGCTTGCTCTAATTGCTGAATCCTTTTTTGTAATTCCTGATAGGTTGGTTTTTCATCCATTTGAAGGATCTCCAAATTTAAAATGGGCAACCGATCCAAAGATTTTTACAATCAGACGTTTTTATTGTTCAAAGACTTCAGTGCTTTTCTTGCAACTTCTTCACCCCATTCTTGTACGAAATGCCCCGCCTCAAAATGTTCGTACGGTTCGGGACAGTTCCGAATGTCATTGCGAAGTACCTGCATCACCGGTGGGCCCAGAACTGGATCTTTCATCCCCACTGCCATGAATACCGGCCCGGTCCACTTATTGCGCAACCATTCGCGGGCTTTGCGCGACAAGTCCGCGCCGGGGGCGTCGGGCCGATCAGGTACCAATTCAGGGAAACGTCGAACACCGGCCTTGTAGTTGGTATCTGGAAATGGTGCGTCATAAGCAGCACATTCTCGCTCCGACAAATGCGGACAAGTTAGTTTTAGCAGTCTGCCGGGTGAAAGGTCAGGATTCTTCCTGACCCAGGAGCGCCAATCGAGAAACCCTCGGGAAAGTTGAACATCTCCAGTACCCAGAGTAGTGTTCATGATGAGCATTCGGGAAAAACGTTCCGGAAAGCTCATTGGCAAAGTGAGTCCCAGAAGACCACCCCAGTCCTGGCAAACAAGGGTAATGTTATTGAGGTCTAAGTGGTCGATAAAGGCAATGAGCGAATTGCGGTGAAAGTCAAACGTATACACTGCATCGTCCACTGGTTTATCTGAGCGCCCGAAACCAAAAAAATCCGGTGCGACCACGCGATTACCGGCGGCCGTAAAAATTGGGATCATTTTCCGGTAAAGGTAGCCCCACGTTGGTTCGCCGTGTAGGCACAGAAAAGTGTTGTCCGAATTTTTGGGGCCTTCATCCACGTAGTGCATCCGTAAGTCTTCAAAGCCTTTTAAACCATCGATGTAAACCGGATCGAGCTGAAAGTCAGGAAGATCATAGAATCGTTCATCAGGAGTTCTCAACACCTTTTCCATCTCAACTCTCCTTTCATCGTTTTAATCTGCTACTAACAGATCATGGTCATGTCCATGATAATTGGCGAAAAATATATGCAACTATTAACAGTGCAAATAAGATCAGAAATATAATTTTTAAATGAATATCGCGATGAACGATTTCTAAAGCACTGCTCAATGTCAGAGAAATCGGGCTCGGTGCGGACTCAATCGAGCGATCGAAAGCGGTAGAAAAGTGGGTTCAATTCGAGAATGATCGGTTCATTCGCTTGTGGTTGTCAAAATCGTAACTCTTAGAAAAATATTCACAAGTCAAAGCCTGTGTGAGCTTTTCACTATATGTAGATACGGTGAGTCCAGGGAACCTCTATATATTGTGGCCAATTGGAATGCCGCTCGGGTGGTGATTACACACTCATATTACAAATAACGGCACCGGATCGGGGCACAGCTCGATGACCTCGGGAAGGTCCTTTCGGGTGCAATACCCCTTGTGCAGATAGCCCTTTTTGATTCCGCTTGCGGTGATGATCTGCAGGTGGGTGTGGTGATACCAGTTGCCGTTTTCCTTAAAGTCGCCGATTCGTGCAAATTCGTCACCGGCTTTGAGATGGGTGGCCGCGGGCGGCAGCGATCCCGGATTCAAGTGACCGTAAAAGCTGTAAAAGGCTTCGAAGCCCGGACCGGCGTGCTTCAGAAGAATGAAACCACCGTAGTTGCCCTCCCCTTCCTCGTAACCGGCCTGACTGACAACTGCATCCAGCGGCGCATGCAGCACGCTGTTCACCGGAACCATGATATCCACCCCCAGGTGATAGTAACGCTCATCGACGACCATCTGCGGACAGTCCCGCAAGAGAGTGTCACGGCGCTCCAAATAACCGCCTAGGCCCCAGTTGCTTCCCACTGCCATCTGCCCTTCCAACAGAGACTGGAGGTTCTTTTGATCCCGAACGTCGATTTGCTCCAGGAGGTGATTTCCGGTCGACAGGTCGATTTGCAAAGGATCCCCCTTCAGGTTATCAAACAGCGGTGAAAGACGGATATGACGGTCGTACAGAGCGTATGGATAATGAAGCATTTGTGATTCCTTACTCTATTTACTGAATTGGATTTCCATTGTTGGGTTTGGCCAGTTGAGCCCGTTTGGCCGGTTGAAGGATGTTATCCATTTTTGCTGACGGACGCTGATGATCTTTGTCGTGCTATTGTGTAGATTGTATTTCCGTATCAAGAAGCGGCGTTCAATATCCTGGTCATTGTGGGGCCGTCGATGTTGCCGCCACTGACGATCATCCCGATTTTTCCCCGGGCCGGCAGCCGGCCGCTGATCAGCGCCGCCACCCCGAGGGCACCGGAAGGTTCAACCACCAGCTTCATGCGGTAAAACAGAAAACGGACGGCTTCCATGATGGCGGCTTCCGACACGGTCTGCATATCGTCCACATACTTTCTGACCAGCGGAAAGGTGAGTTTCCCGAGGCAGGGTGTCCGGGTGCCGTCGGCGATGGTCGGTGGATTGTGCACGGTGTGCAGGGTTCCGGTTTTGAAAGACTTCGTGGCGTCACCGGCCAATTCCGGCTCGACGCCGATCACGCGGCAAGCCGGGTTTACCCCTTTGACGGCCACGGCCGAGCCGCTCAAAAGCCCTCCTCCGCCGCAGGGAACCAGCAGGGCATCCAGGTCGTTTTGAGTCTCGATCAGTTCCAGGGCCGCTGTCCCCTGGCCGGCGATGACGTCTTCATGATCGTAGGGTGGTATCATGGTGAACCCGTGCTCGGCTTCGAGCCGGCGGGCAATTTCCTCGCGGCTCGCTGTCTGGGGATCGTAATCGATCACCGTGGCACCGTACGCTTCGGTGGCTGCCCGCTTAATGGCCGGCGCATCGATCGGCATGACCACAGTCGTCGCTACGCCCAGAAGTTGACCCACCAGCGCCATGGCCTGGGCATGGTTGCCGGATGAAAACGCGATCACGCCGCGCGCCTTTTCCTCATCCGACAAAAGACTCACGGCATTGTAGGCGCCACGGAACTTGAAGGCACCGACACGCTGAAAATTTTCGCACTTCAAGAAAACATCCGCGCCGACCATTCGGTTCAAGGTGCGGGATGTCTGCACCGGTGTTACGGCGGCCCAGCCGTGCAGCCGTTTGCGGGCGGCCTCGATCCACCCGAACATATCGGTTGAGCTTTTATTGACCAAACCGTGATTCCTTCTATTTTGCGTGCAGGCCGGATTTACGCCATCGACATTGTTTGAAGCCGGGTTCTGAAGACTTATATTGAAGAGCTATGAAAAATCAAACTATAAATGGGGCGCGGTCGCTGTCGGCGGCAAGACGCTGCGCGAATGGTATGAATGGCTTATATTGACAGGTTGAAATCAAGATCTAATCATAATATTGATATAGCCTAGATCATGATCATTTTAAGCTTTTTTAAAGGATATATGAAAACATCATCGCTGATCAATTTTGTCTTGTCTGCTCTGTTTTTCATCGGGTGCACGGGTGTGCCCGCCGGGCTTCGTCCCGTCACCGATTTCGAGCCGGAACGGTATCTCGGAAAATGGTACGAGATTGCCCGGCTCGATCATCGATTTGAGCGCAACCTCAGCAATGTTTCGGCCCTTTATTTCAAGAAGAATGATAATGCCATCGGAGTTGTCAACCGTGGTTATAACGAAAAAACCGGTAAATGGGAAGAGATCGAAGGCACGGCATTCTTCACCCAAAACGAGTCGGTCGGTAGTCTAAAAGTATCATTTTTTGGGCCTTTTTACGGGGGATACCACATTATTTTCCTGGATCGAAAATCCTACCAGTATGCCATGGTCGTGGGGCCACGCCGGTCCTTCCTCTGGATTTTATCCCGGCAGAAAAAAATGGACCAGGAGACCCTCAGTGAACTGGTCGCAAGAGCTGAGCAATTGGGATTCGACACGGAAAAATTAATCTATGTGGATCAGAATCGTCCCGATGCGTGACGTCAGAGTCACGGTAAGAAATAATTCCAGGCGATTGCGCCGGATTATGGATTGTCTACAAGACACATCCACCTGCGCATATCGAGATACGTGTGGGTGGATGTAACGCAGTAGACGGGCCATAAGACAAGCAAGAGGTGGAATTATTTTATGCCGGGGCCCTTAGGTTATGTCGGAGGATCGAAAGCAATCAAAATTTTACGAAGGAGGCTGCCGATGTCGAAGCGAGATGAGTTCATTAGGAAAACGAAAGATCGGTTGGATGGGTGGAACCTGGAGATCGATGCACTTGAGGAAAAGATTCGGAAAATCAAGACTGATATGACGGATAAGTACCAGGCCCAAATAGACGAATTACGCAAAAAGCGCCGGGAAGGCGACCGAATACTGGAGAAAATTCTAACCGCCGGAGAAGGTACGTGGGCGCATTTGAAAGCAGAAAGCGAACACGCCTGGAACGCAATGAAGGATGCGCTCGAGGCCTTCAAAACTCACTACAGGAAAGATAGCGACTCCTCTAAAAATTCTGACGACCGCAGGGAATGAGAACGGAGAAATGATGTTTAAAAGACTTAGGCCTCGCTCAAAAATAACTGACCATTTTGGACGGCGATGCATCCCGTCCGGCTGCGTTGCAAAATCTCGGAATATCCGGATATTCCGGCGATTTTACGCCTTGCCGGCCGTGCGCCTCAACGCCCAAAATTACCAGCTAATTTTTTCGCGAGCCCTGAGGTTAGCGTCGATATTTTTTATGATCGCCATTGTCGGCGCGTGTTCCGGAATACAAGTCAACCAGGATTATGATCCGTCGACAAATTTCAATCCTTACCGCACGTTTGCCTGGGCTCCCGAACCGACCCAAAAGAGCGGCGATGTTTTAATCGACAGCCCCTTCATGGACCGCCGCATCCGCAATGCGATCGAAACGACGCTTAAATCCAGAGGCTATCCGAAAGCCGAGGCCGGCCGGCCGGATTTCCTCGTAACCTACCAACTCGTGGTCAGAACCCAGGTCGAAGTCAACACCGTCGGACCGGCATTTGGATGGGGAGGCTACCCCTACGGCTACTGGGGATACCCCTACCCGTATTGGGGCGGAATCGATTACACGACCTATGTCAATCAATACGATGTCGGAACACTGATCGTCGACTTCACGGATGCCGAAACACATCAGTTGTTTTGGCGCGGGATCGGATCCCGGCGCGTCTCCCAGCAATCGACGCCTGAAAAAACCACCGAAGTGGTCAACCGCACCGTTGGAGAAATCCTGGCCCAGTATCCACCGCTGCCGGGGAAGTGAGCATTTGAAACCATAATTAGTTTCCATCCAGAAATGGCCCTTTTCCGCAACTCCCCGCCTGCTTCGGGACAGGTCGGTGTCAATCGGCGGAATCGCTTGTGCGGCGTACACGAGTACGCCTCCGCGCAATGCCGCCGATTTCCTTGAACTTGCTGAAAATTGCACATTTCTGGATCGGAAACTTACCAGTGCCCTTAATGAAACCGTGGATGGGCACTAATTAAGGTCCGCCGCTGATTTAAAGGTCCACACGTGAAATTTTTTGGAGGAACCCATGCGCATTGTCAAACTGGCTTTTTATCTGTTAATCTTGGTAACCTTGGGAGGGTGTGCCGGGGTAAGGGTCAGCCAGGATTACGAACCCGGTACGGATTTTGCCACCTACAAAACATTCGACTGGAAGTCGGCAGACCAGCCGCAAACCGGAGATATTCGGATTGACAATCCACTGCTCGACGGACGCATCCGCAAAGCCGTCGAGCGCGTTCTGGTTGCAAAGGGATACCGGAAAACCGACCAGGTAAGCGCCGATTTTCTGATTGCCTACAGTTTGACCGTCCAGGCTAAAATCGATTCGTCTCCGGTGAGTGTCGGCACCGGTTTCGGTATCGGGGGCGGGGGGTCCTTCGGCGGTATCGGCGTCGGAACGCCGGTTGTGGACAGTTACGAAGAGGGATTGCTGGTCATTAATCTTTACGATACCAAAACCGGGCAGCTTATCTGGAGAGGCTCCGGCACCCGGCGACTGGGATGGCAATCGGACCCGGCTAAAAACACGGAGGAAGTCAACACTCTTGTGGACAAAATCCTGGCGCAATATCCGCCGTCGTCGAAAAATTAACTTCTTGTTTTTGTGGTTTTTGCGATCCTCTTTAATGCGCTTTGATCCTTCTGAAAAAAACCGGCAGTCCACTGAATCACCATGTTCGATCAAAGATCGCACCACTTTCTGGCAATGTCGGTGTAAGCGGCCGTCGCTTCCTCGATCTTGGAAAGGCGGCAGAATTCATCGGTTTTGTGGGCCATACCCGGTTCTCCGGGGCCTATAATGACCGGAGGGGGATGGCCAAACGCTGCTGTCAGGGCCGATGCATCGGTAAAATACGACACCCCGCGGGGAACGGGACGCTCAGCGATATAGGATTCCATCACGTCAAACACTTCCCTCACCCACCGGTCTTCCGGGTCGGAAGCCACTGCGGGAGATTCGGTGACGATTTTCAGCGCAACATCTTCTCCAAGCCATGCCTGAAGCGTTCGGCAAATCCGGTCGCCGCTCTGTGGGGGAACCGTGCGGATATCGATTGTAAAGGCGGCGCGGTCCGGCACTGAATTGATGTTGATGCCGCCGGTAATGGTCCCAACGTTCAAGGTCGGCCTGCCGAGCACCGAATGAGGCGCTGTGTCGAAATCGAATCCGTCGAGCCGCACGATCGCCCGGGCCGCCTTGTAGATGGCGTTGACACCCTTCTCCGGCATGGACCCGTGCGCCGTGACGCCGGTTGCCACAGCTTCCAACCAAAAGGCCCCCTTGTGCCCGAGGATCGGATAGTTGGATGTCGGCTCTCCGACCACCAGGGCCCCGGCCCGACCAAGGATGTCTCTCTGTGCAGCCAGATACGCCGCCCCTTCGCAGCCGTTCTCCTCACTGGCCGTCAGAACCAGCACAATCCCCGACGATCCGCCGGTCATTGAGGCAACCTGCAGCCCGGCGAGGATCATAGCCGCCACGCCGCCTTTCATGTCGGAGGACCCCCGGCCGTAGATCCTGTTGCCGTCTGTATCGCCGCCGAAAGGATCGCAGGCCCACTCTGACAACCCGAGAGGCACGGTGTCCAGATGACCGGAGAAACACAAGGGCGGTCGGTCACCGTTGAATATTTTCCTGGCCACCAGGCTGGTTCTTCGGGGCGCAAATTCATGGTATCCGACATCGAAACCGCCCGCGCTCAGCAGGTCACCGATGAAAGTGGCGCATTCCCGCTCGTTTCCCGGCGGGTTAACGGTGTTATAGGAGATCAGTCGGCGGGTCAGCGATACGGGTGTGTAAATTGGGGGCATTCTTCATGTTCCTGTCATGGAGTTTAGTTCGAAGATAGAATGTAATACGGAAAAAGGTGGGCACCTCCGCCCGGATGAACGGTTGCGAAAGACGGCTGAAACTCGCCGCCAACGGTCTCTAAGCCCGGACCAGGCCCGTCTTCAAATTAGAGGTTCGTTTGGGTCCCCAATAGTGTGCCTTTCACGCGGTATCGGCGTTAGGTCCGGTCCAAGACCCCGTAGGCGACTCAAACCGTCAGCCGCTGTTCTCAACCGTTCATCCGGGCTCCGGCGCATCATTTTCATGCACCGTGGCGGCCTGAAGAGCCATGCGTGTTTAACGCGAAAATAGAAACTCGAAACTCAGAACCAGTGGTGGCTTATGGGCCATGAGCGTTTATCCGTTTAACAGTCGATCGACGATGTTCCAGAAGACCTTCAGACCCGGCTCGATCAGCGCTTCGGGGAAATCGTAGTCCGGGCTGTGCAGCGGCGCGACCCCCTCGCCGGCACCCAGCGCGAACATGGCCCCCGGCGTTTTCGAGCTGAATTGCCCGAAGTCTTCCGACCAGCGAAACGGCTCTGTGAGCCAGGCGACTTCCAGACCACTCTCCGTCGCAGCCAGGGCAATGGTCTGGACGGCGGTGGTGTCGTTGACCCCGGCCGCAAAATAGTCTTTCCAATCGACGGCCCACTCGAGATGGTCCGCCCGGGCACAACGGCGCGCTGTTTCGATGGCCCGGTCTTTCAGCCGCTCGAGGTCTTCATTCGTTTCGGCTCTCAGCGTCGCCAGTATCCTGGCATTTCCAGGGGCCGTTCCGAAGGCCTCCTCCCCCAGGCAGGCATGCACCAGGGTGACCAGGCTAAACCCATCCGTCTCGATGGCCCCCGGCAGATTGGACAGCCGCCGCATGATGTCGCACATGGCCGCAGCGGGGCTTAGCCCCTGCTCCGGGTGAGACGCATGCGCACTTCTCCCGGACAACCGGACCCGCATCCCAACCGAGGCGCAGGTGAAGGCGCCTGATTTCACCAAAACCTTCCCGGCTTGGTGGCCGGGGATATTATGAAGGGCAAATACCAGGTCCGGAGAGAGACCCTCGAATTTCGGATCATGAATGATCCGCGAGGCCCCTTCGCCGGTTTCTTCGGACGGCTGAAAGAGCAAAACCACCCGCCCGCGACGCGGGGGTTGTCGATGCAGCAACATGCCCAAACCGGCCAGAATCGCCATATGGCCGTCATGCCCGCATTTATGCGAGACGCCCGGCTTGAGGGAATAGTGTTGCATGGGGGGTGCTTCGGGAATCGGAAGGGCATCCAGCTCCGCTCGGAACATAACGGTCGGGCCCTCCAGACGGCCTGGATAGCAGAAGGCCAGCCCGGTGCCGCCCAAGCCGGTCACGGTTTCGGCAGCGGGCGCATGCCGCAGGATGAAATCCCGGATGAGCGCCTGTGTACCGACTTCCTGACCTGAAAGCTCGGCGTGCCGGTGCAGGTTGCGGCGCAGCGCCGCCAGCAAGCCGAGAATGTCGTCGGTTTTTCCCTTGGTCATGGCGCTACCCGCCGTCCATTACGTATCGCGGATACGTCTGTTGCGCCTTATCGGCAATGCCCGGGTCTATGTCCAAGGTTACAAACGGCTGTGCAGCGGAGGTGACGGCGAGTATGTCGGCCTCTTCCGGTTCGACGATCCAGCCGCTGCCCGCCCAAGTCATTCCGTTAGGCCCCTCACCGGCGAAGCAGGAAGAAAGGACATAGGCACCGGATACAACCGCAGCCGCGCGGCCGCCGGCCAGCCACTTTCCGGCCGATGTCGCAGGTGTCGCCCGCGGACAGACCAACAGCCGGGCCCCCGCCTTCGCATACGCCCGGGCATGCTCGGCGAACCACAGCTCGGTGCAGATCAGGAATCCGGCCGTCACAATTCCCAGATCGACCGGGACGAATTCGCGTGGGCCGCGATCGTACCAAGAGGCTTCCCAGAAGCCGTCTTCATCCGGCAGGTAGGTCTTGTCATGAACGGCTCGGTAACCGCCGGCCGGGTCCCAGGCAAATCCCTGATTGAATCGCCTGCCGTTGCGGACCACGGGGCGGGTGCCGAGCACGACGGCCGGCGACAGGTCACCCAGTCGCTGCAACCATGCATCGTGGGCCGCAACCGATCGTTTCCAGATGGAAGGGTCAACGGTCCGGGTCCAGGCAACCCACGGGAAAAAAGGCATTTCGGGCAGCACCACCAGGTCGCTGCGGCTGCACTGGACATGACCCGACAGCTTCTCCCAGTCGCGGGCCAACTGCTGAGGTTCGTTACTGAGCTCGCAGACGGTCACTCTCATAACCGGTTTTCCTGATGCCGGGGTTTCATTCCGACACCTCTAACGGGAGGGTGTATCGGAGGTGGCTATTGATGGGCTTGATTTTGCTTTTGGATTTCTTGAATCATCTCTTCCGACAGGGCCTGTATTTCCGGCATTATCTTCATCATTTTCTTTTGTCCGACCTGCATGGATTGCTCCATCAGCACCGGCATCTTTTCGACCACCTTTTGCCCCAGGGGTGTGCCGTAAAATTGGATCAGCTGACGTAACTCCTGCTCGGTGAAGGCGTCGGTGTATAAACCGACGTAGTCATCTTTTATCTCTTGCCAACGCATTTCTCTTGCCACTAAATCGTTGATCTGCTGCAGATATCGCTGAGCGGCCGAATAAGCTTCGCGTGACAGATCCATCTGCTGTAGCTGTTGGATCTGCACCTGTTGAATCTGATCGATCAGAGGCGCCAACATCTTGTCAACTTTTGTCAGACGGAGCACTTCCTCGGCGGCCTGTCGATGGGTTTGGCTGTCGGCATATCCGTGAGAGACGATGCACAAAGATAGCAGGACGGAAAAACCGATTCGACGCATGCGGTTTTCTCCCTTATCGCCGCTTCAGGAATCGAAATAGTTTCCGTCCCTAAATGCGCAATTTTCTGAACGGTCAAGGAAATCACGCTAAGGACGTGACAGGTCAGCGGCATAGCGCGATGGCACACTATTGTATGCCAAGCGTGCGATTCCGCCAACTTGTCCGTCTTCGGCGTGATGAAGGTCGAAATTGCTGAAAAGGGCTATTTGGGGACTGAAACTGATCAGTGCGGTTAATGAAACCGTGGATGGTCAAGATTTAGTATCGTCGACCACCGCCGCGACCACCCCCGCCGCCACCGCGTTTTTCAGCGCGTGGTCGTGCCTCGTTGACATTGAGATTTCTACCTTTCAGATCCTTGCCGTTCAAGCCCTCGATCGCGGCACGGGCTTCATCTCCAGAGGGCATTTCGACGAATCCAAAACCTTTGGATTGACCGCTGTACTTGTCTTTGATAATCGTCGCCGTATCCACCTTACCGAAGGCTTCAAACGCCTGTCGCAATTCATCCTCGGTGATCGCAAACGCTAAATTGCCCACATAAATGTTCATCCTGATCTCCTTTTTTAATGAATGTCGTCAATCGAACCGGTTCAATTAAACGGTTCGATCGGTTACCCACAGCCTGGCCGCACGCCAGTTCTACAGGAAACTCCTGCGGAAATGAAGCGTTCCGAAACCGGATGGTTTTCGGCAGATCTATGGCGTGCCGATCATTACAGTTCCATCATGGCTTGTCAACACCATCCGGTGCGCCAGCAGGCTGTTGAAGAAAAAAAAGAACCAAGCCGCCGGTTGGGGCCTGCCTTTTGAGAAACAGTGCCCTCTCAATCGGTCTCCGATCATTTACCGGTGAGCGATCAGCGGCCGACTCTGTTTCACCCGAAGAGAAATTTGCAGGCAAGGATGGCACAAATCAACCCGAAGAGATCCGCCGTCAATGCCGCGGCCAGGGTGTGTCGGATGCGCCGCACCTGCACGGCACCGAAATAAACGGCCATAACGTAAAAGGTCGTTTCCGTCGAGCCTTGCAGCGTGCTGACCAGGTAGCCGGCGTAGCTGTCCGGCCCGATGGTCGGATCGTTGATAATCGACGCCAGAATGCCGTAGGCGCCTGACCCGGACAGGGGTCGCATGATCGCCATCGGCAACGCCTCTGCCGGGAGGCCGACCTTGGCCGTCCAGCCGCCGATCCAATTAACCACGGCGCCGAGACCGCCGCTGGCCCGAAACATGCCGACCGCTACCAAAATCGCCACCAGGTATGGAATGATCCGGATGGCCACCTGGAAGCCTTCCTTGGCGCCCTCCACAAACACCTCGTACACACGGACACGGCGGATAAACCCGAAGACCAGGAAGAACACCATCAGAGCGGGGAGGATCCAGGGGGATATCGTCCGTCCGAAGAAGATGGCCAACGGAATCAAGGCCGCCACCGCGCCCAGTGCAAACAGGCTGACCCACAACGGATACCCGGTGAGCGGCACTTCGCTTCCTTCTGCTTTCCCAGCAGCTGGCTCCGCGGTATGATGAGCGGCCGCCTTACGCGACGTCTTCAGCGGAAAGAAGCGACGGTAAAACACGGCGGCCGCAATAGCCGCAACTGTCGAGCCCATCGTCGCGAAAAGGGTGGTGGGAAGGATGCCGGCCGGATCTAGAGAGCCGGCCGCAGCCCGCAACGCAATGACACCGGTGGGCAGCAGCGTCACGCTGGAGGTGTTGATGGCCAGAAAAAGGGCCATGGCGTCGGTGGCCGTACCCGGTTGGGGATTCAGCTTGTCGAGTTCCTGCATCGCCCGGATACCGAAGGGCGTGGCCGCGTTGCCCAGGCCCAGAGCGTTGGCGGACATGTTGAGAATCATGGCCCCCATGGCCGGATGATCCGGGGGCACTTCCGGGAACAACCGGACCATCAGCGGCCGGATCAGGCGTGCCAGGATCGTCAGCATGCCGCCGGCCTCGGCAATCTTGACCAGGCCCAAAAAAAGGGTCATCACCCCCACGAGCCCGATGGCCAGTTCGACCGCCCCTGACGCGGATTCCACCATCGCCTTGGAAACCGCTTCGATGGGCGCCGTCTGACCCTCGACCGGAATCCAAAAGAGTTGGTGCCACCCGGCAAATCCGAAAGCGAGCAGGACGATGAGTAGAAATATAATGTTCATGCAATCCCGATTCGTTTGCAGCGAAGGCCGATCTCAACCGACGATATAAGTCCCCGTACCGACAGCAACCAGCACACTCTCGTCGTTGTGCAGTTCCATGCGCGTCACGGCCACCTTTTTACCGGTCCGCATGATGGAGCTCACGGCCCGAAAAGTCTTGCCCCTCCCCGGCCGCAGATAATCGACCCTCAGGTCGATGGTGCCGATGCGCGCCATCCGTTTTTCGATTTCTTCCACCGGCTCACCCTGCAGTTTTTCGAGCAGGCTGACCGATACACTCAACCCTCCGGTGGCATCTAAAACAGCGGAGATCACCCCGCCGTGAAGCGTTTCCAGGAAATAATTGCCGATGAGATCGGCGCGCATCGCAAAGCGCACGATGACTTTGCTGACGCGAAGGGTTTCGACTTCGAAACCCAAAATTTTGTTGAACGGGATTTTTTCTTCGTACATGGCCTTGAGATAACGCATCTGCAACTCGAATGCGACAGGGGTCCCCTTCATCGTTCTCTGCTCCTTTGAGGGTTAAGTTTATTCTTCTCTCGCCCGAGGTGTCAACGGACTTTTGCCGACGCCGGGCCAGATGCGGATCATTCCGAAGAGAGCCCGCACAGAAATCCAACCGGCGGTGATGATCCAGATAAGGCTGAGGGCATCCGGCCGTCCCTTGTCGAGCAGCGCCAGAGCCGCCGCTCCGCAACCGGTCGCCACGGCGACGGCATTGCGCAGATAGCGGAAATCACCCGTGCCCCAGTGAATCCCATCGGTTGCAAAAGAAAGCGCACTGAGCGGCTGGGCAGCCGCCGCCACGAGCCAGGCCGGCAGGAAGATCTGCACGGCTGCCTGCGGGACGAAAGCGGCTATGGCCAGATTGCGTCCGTACCACATGATGAGCGTCAGAGCGCCGCCGGTGGCCGCGCTCCAGATGCAGACGATCCCGGCCACCCTGCGGGCTTCGGTCACACGCCCGGAACCGATGAAGTAGCCGACCAGGCTCTGTCCGGTGATCGCAAATGCGTCCAGAAAGAGGTTGGTAAAAACCCACACCTGGCGGATGGCCTGATGAGCCGCACCGGCGTCGGCGCCGATGCGGGTGGCCGCCCGGGTAGCGAGCAGCAGGAACACGATCAATAGACCGGTTCGAAGGAAGAGTTCACCGCCGACCCGCAGCAGTCTCTTTGCTTCTCCGATCGGAATTCGATCGGGCAGCCCGAGCCGTCCGCGAACAGCAATCGCGGCCCACAGTGCCCCGGCCCACCAACTGACCGAACTTGCAGCGGCTGCCCCGCTGATGCCGAAAGCCGGTATCGGTCCCCACCCGTAAATCAGAACAGCGTCCAAGATAATGTTCAGAAGATTGATGCCCGAAGCCACCAGCAGGGGTGTGCGCATGTCCTGAATTCCCCGCATGCTGCCGAAAGCGGCAATGGTGGCCAGAACAGCCGGAGCACCGAAGAGCCGGATCCGGATATAGCTCTGGGCCTGGACCGCTATGGTGCCGGTGGCGCCCAAAAGCCGTGCCGCCGCATCTGCCGCCGGATATCCAATGATCGCGAGCAGGAGCCCGAAAATCAAACCCAGTCCGAAGGCCAGGCTGCTCATGCGGGCGGCCCTGGAGGGCGACCGGCTCCCCGTGGCCTGCGCCACCTCTGTCTGCGTGCCGATCGCGAGGAAGTTGAAGATCCAGAAGATGCTTGACAGGGCCATCGTCCCGACGCCCAGCGCTGCTAGAGATTCCGAGCCCAGCCGTGCGATAAAGGCCGTATCGACCAGACCGGTGACCGGTTCGGCAATCAAGGACAGCAGCACCGGAAATGACAGGAATATCAGCGTCCGGTGGGGGGATTTGACAAAGACATGTTCAGCGGCACTTGTCGTATTCATTTAGCCAACTTTTGAAACCGTGATGACGCTCTTCAACTCTAATGAGATTCACGTCGCATTTGTAAACACTTTGGTGTTGGCTCTTTTGCGCCGCAGCCAGTTTTTAATCTGCTCGAACATCTCATAATTGGCCGGGGTGATCAAGAGCGTCAAAACGGTTGCGCTGGACAGACCGGCCACGAAAGCCGTGGCCATCGGCGCCCAGGAAATGGAGCGGTTGGGGATACCGATTGCCATGGGCAACAACCCGAGAGTGGTGGTGATGGTGGTAATCAAAACCGGCCGCATCCTGGCCCCGCAGGCCTCGATCACCGCGTGACGCAGTTCTCTTCCTTCCCTGAGGCGTACGTTCATAAAATCAATCAGCAGCAAGGCGTCATTGACCGAAATTCCGGCCAGCCCGACAATAGCTAAAAAACTGCCCACGGTAAACTCGGTCCGCGTCACGAATAATCCGATCACCACTCCGATGAGCGCAAAAGGCACGGCCGAGATGATGATCAGCGGCTGAATGTAATCCTTGAACTGGGAAGACAACACCAGGTAGATTCCCAACAGTGCGATGAAAAAGGCAAAGGTGAGCGACCGATAGGATTTGCTCGTCGACTCGAATTCGCCGCCAAAAGAGAGCGACACCCCCGCAAATCGGCTATCGCTCTCGGCAAAATCCCTCTTGACCAGGTTTTGCACCCTCACGGGTGACAGCGGCGAACCGGGACGTATATCGGCGGTGATGGTCACGGTCGGTTTCCCGTTGTATCGGTTCCGCACATTGGGATCGAGACCGACCGTCACATCCACCAGATCCCGGAGAAGGATCGGCCCGGTGGCATCTTCGATCACCGGCAAATCGAGCACATCTGTGGGAACCGCAAAGCCGTCGGACCCAATTTCTCCCGGGTTTTCATTTCGTGCCGCTCGAACGAGGAGATCGACCTCCTCGTCGGAGATGCGGTAGTCACCGACGTAGACGCCGTAGAGCGCACCGGCTACCAGCGCGGTTACGTCTCCGGGAAGCAAGTTATATTCGTAGACCGCCTCCTGGCGCGGTGTGAACTTAAACGTCCGATGGTCGCCGGAACGGTTGTTGGTCACGCCTATCAAATCGCTCAATTCCTCTTCGGTGCGCATGAACTGCAGAATAGCTTCACTGGCCGCCAAGGCACTTTCAAGATCGGTGCCCGTCACCCGGATATTGACGGCTTTGCCGGTCGGCGGACCGTCGCTTTCCTCGAATACATTGAGCAAGGGCGTAAAGCGCATGTCCCGGTAACTGTCGCTGATGTGTCGCTTTATCTTTTGTCGTATGAACTCGAGGTGCTTCAAAGGGTCGTTTTGAGGATTTTCCGGAAAGCGCTGGTATTTCTGCTCTGGCAGTGTCACCACGATTTGACCGAAATTGCTTCCCGTGTGACGGACGTAGTCCTGGTCTTCGTAGAACCCGGCACTGCCGGACGCCGATTGGGCCTGCCCCTCGCCCATACTCATGATCAGCCGCGAAAGATCCCGAACGACGGCATCCGTCTGCTCGATCGGAGTGCCCACGGGATTGACGATGGTGACATGGTAGCGGAAGTAATTGCCCGGAAAAAACTTTACCTTTATCAAGGGAAGAATGCCGGTTGCGGAGAAAACCAGCACGGCCAGGGAAGAAAGGAAAATGACCGTCAGCACGGCAAAGGTGATCAGCTTGTGATCGAGCAAGGTTTCCAGAAAACGCCGGTACAACCGCCAGAGCAGACCGAAGGCTCCGCTGCGCAGATGGTGGAAGGGGTCATCGGCAGCGGCAACGGATTTTCCGGATGGCGGCTTTTTAGGGCCCCAGTCCAAAAAATGAATCGGCAGGATGAACAAGGCCTCGATCAGCGAAGCGATAAGGGCGAAGGTGACTGTTTTGGGAATGTAAGAAAAGAACTCGCCTGTCGTGCCGGTCATAAGGAGCATGGGCAGGAAAGCCAGAATCGTTGTCAGGGCCGCGCTTATCACCGGCAGCATGACCTCGGCGGTGCCGTCAATGACCGCCAGCTTTACCGGTTTGCCCATTTCGAAGTGCCGGTATATGTTTTCCACGATGATGACCGCATCGTCCACCATAATTCCCGTGACCAGTACGAAGGCAAACAGGCTGATGGTGTTCAGCGAAACCCCGGTGGCCTTCATGATGATGATGGTGCACAGAAACGAGAAGGGAATCCCGACGGCCGTCAACATGGCGTTGCGGAAACCGAGGCTCATCCAGAGGATGCCGAGCACGAGGGACATTCCCAGAATCAGGTTTCCCCCCAACGTCTTGAGCGAGTCGTTGATTTCGATGGTGGAATCGTTCGTAAAGACGATCTTGAGTCCGTCCCTGGAATGCAGGGCTTCGAAATCACGGGCAATCTGCTTCACCTCCCGGGAGATGCTCACCGAGTTGCCGGACTGCTCCTTGGTGATCACCACCCGAATGGTATTCTCCCCGTTGACGGACGGGATCAGGGTGGGATCCCGATGACTGAGCCTGGCACTGCTCACAAGGTCCCCGACCCGGAGAAAATTGCCGTCACCGTCGCGTCGGACGACGGTGTCCAATACGGACTGCTGGGAATCAAAGCGTCGACCGGCATCGAGCATGAACTCGGTGTCATTCTGGCGAAAACGGCCCGTTGGGATCTTGGTGTTGGCGGAACGGATGGCATCGGCCAACTGTTGAAATGTGACGCCGTGCCGGCGGAGTTTTACCGGATCGGCGGCGACGTGAAATTCCTCTTCGAATTCACCCTCGATTTGAGCGTTGCGGACATCGGTGATGGAGACCAGCCGGGTGCGGAGTTCCTCGGCATAAAGTTTCAGACTGCGCTGGGGCATTTGACCGGAGATGTTCACCACCACTACCGGCATCCATTCATGGGTGTCGATATAAAGGAACCCGGGTTCGTCCGCCCCGGCCGGCAGCTCGTCTTTTATGTTGAGGACCCTGAATCGCAGATCGTCGTAAAGCGCCTCGTAGTCGGAATCATCGATGAACTTGACCTTGACGGAGGAGAAATTGCGGTAGGAATAGGACTGCACATATTCGATGTTTTCCAACCCGTCCAGGGCGTCCTCGACCTTGGTGGTGATCAGCTTTTCGACGTCGTCGGCTGATGCACCGAAATAGACCGTCTGGACGAAAACCTCCCCCATGTCCACCAGCGGCATGTTTTCAAGCGGCGTCGTAAAAACGCTGAATCCGCCGGCCACGACCAGAATAACAAACGCCACGTTGAAGAAAACCGCCTGCCTGATGGCTAATTTGACAACCGCTTTCATGGAAGTATCGGTT
>JBATHN010000871.1:0-1517 GCA_049666885.1 Desulfobacterales bacterium | reverse complement strand
TTTGAGACCACAGATGGCAAAGTGAGTTTAACAATTTTATTTTATTATGAAAACCTTTTCTTTCCTTAGGCTGCCTTATGCATGAGTTTGCGCGCTGAAGTCGCTGATCATTCCCTCCGCTCCCGGTCAGTGAAAACTCCCCGAGGACTTACATATATAAGCTTCCAGATAATGATTTTGGCAAGGCAGGGTGAGGAAGTTGTATAAGTCATATATCGGCAAGCGATACCGCAGTCCAAAATCTTTATATGGAAACTGATAAATATAGTCATCCGACAAAGACAAGTAAACCTTGCCGAATGTGGCAGCCATCATTGTAATGATGCCGGAACCTTAGAGCGCAATGCGCCGGCTACTTGACTAAGGTGATAACGGTTGCATATTAGAGGAGAAGCGGAAGAAATGGCACGAGAAACTGCTTTAACACCGGACTGCAGTAAATGTGACATTAAGCTTGTCATTGAAGAATGTTTATGAAATTGGTCATTTGCTTCAATTGACGTCATCCGCCAGCCTTCTCCTGCCACAAGCTTCACAGCTTTTCTAAGGGTTCACGAAAAAGTAAGTTCGCAATTTTGGGTGTTGAGGCACCCGGCCTGCAAGGCGTGAAAACGCCGGAATATATGGATATTCCGAGTTTTTGCACCAGCAGCCGGACGGGATGCATCGGCTTCCAAAATGTGAAGTTATTTTTGAGTGAACCCCAAGGACGCAAACGTACCGGAATTCCATGTTCCGGTTTTTGAGCAGGCCGAACCATAAAGGAGTTTTGCTATGCCAAGAAGCACAATTGACCTCCCCTACCAGATAGACTTCCTCTCTATTTTGGATGCGGAGGGCAATTTGGATGAATCATTGGAACCGGACATACCGGAAGAAATCTTGTTAAGAATGCACGCCTCCATGCTTCTCGGGCGTCGATTCGACGAGAGGCTGCTCAACCTGCAGCGACAGGGACGCATCGGGACTTTCCCACCGATTACAGGGCAGGAGGCTTCTCAGATTGGGGCGGTTGCCGTGTTGCGCGATTCGGACTGGATGGTCCCTTCCTTCAGAGAAACGGCCGCTGAAATATGGCGCGGCCGAACGCTGGAGAGCGTCATTATTGCCAACAACGGTTTCAGCGAGGGAGCGCAGATACCCGAAGACAGCCACAACTTGCCGGTGTCGATACCGGTCGGCTCCCAGATGCTTCACGCAGTCGGCATCGGATTCGGGATCCGGTATCGAAAAAAAGACGACGTCGTTATGACTTTCTTCGGCGACGGGGCCACATCGGAGGGTGATTTTCACGAAGCCCTCAATTTTGCCGGGGTATTTCAGACGCCGGTGATTTTCGTCTGCCAGAACAACCAGTGGGCCATATCATTACCCCGCAAGAAACAAACCCGATCCCAGACACTGGCTCAGAAAGCGCTGGCCTATGGTCTGCCGGGCATCCAGGTGGACGGCAACGATGTGCTGGCCGTGTATGCCGCCGCCGCAGAAGCGGTGGAACGTGCCCGAAAGGGCGAGGG
>JBATHN010000870.1:0-5117 GCA_049666885.1 Desulfobacterales bacterium | reverse complement strand
GGTTCGCCGCTCTCGATCGAAGGATTCGATTTCATTTACGGCGACGTCAAATCCGATTTACAGCTTGCGTCGATTTCGGGCGGCACGGATCTCAACGGCTGTTTTGCGCTGGGAAACCCGATGAGCCCGGTCTACGCCGGCGAGCTTCAGTGCCGGGGGCTGGCAATGAAGGTCGAGGCCTATGATGAAAACGGGCGTCCGGTGATCGACAAGCAGGGTGAACTGGTGTGCTCGAAGCCGTTTCCATCCATGCCGATTTACTTCTGGGACGATCCGGACGGCATCAAGTACCACAGCGCCTATTTTGACGTTTATCCCAATGTATGGCGGCACGGGGACTTCATTATGATCAACGATCACGGGGGGGTCACCATCTACGGCCGGTCGGACGCCACGTTGAATCCCGGCGGGGTGAGGATCGGTACGGCTGAAATCTATCGCCTGGTAGAGCAGATCGAAGAGGTCGAGGACAGTGTCGTGGTGGGGCAGAACTGGAAAAATGACGTGCGGGTCATCCTGTTTGTCAAAATGGCACAAGGATGCCGGCTGACCGACGACATCAGGAGCAAGATCCTGCGCATGATCCGCGAAAACGCTTCGCCGCGCCACGTGCCGAAGAAAATTATCGGCGTTCCGGCCGTCCCCTACACCCTCAACATGAAAAAGGTGGAGCTGGCGGTGAAGAAAATGATCGAGGGCAAGCCGGTGCTCAATCGCGATGCTCTGAGCAATCCGGATGTCCTCGAATTTTACGGAAACCTGAAGGAGCTGCAGGAGGATTAACACGAAAGCAAGATGGGCACTTTCGCCCGGATAATCGGTTTCGATTTGCGGCTGAAACTCGCCGCCAACGGGCTCCAAGCCCTGACCAGTTCCGTCTTCAATTAATGAGTTCAGATGCAGCTTGAAGATTGTGCCTTCAAAGCGGCATCGGCATAGGGTCCGGTCTAAGACCCCGCAAACGGCTCAGACAGTCAGCCGCTATTCTCAACCGCTCATCCGGGCTCCGGCGCGTCTATTTCATGGACCGTGATGGCATAAAGGGTCAGGAGGTTTCAACACTCAAAACGGTCAGCCCGTTTAGACGAGAGTCAGTCATCGTCTGGGAGCTCGCGCGGGTTGGCGTCGACAGGAGATCATCATGGCCGAAGCCTTCACAATTCATCCGATTGGCGTGATCCACAACACCGGCGACGAGGTTCGGGTTGAAATCTATCCTCCCTACACGGCGGGGCTGCTGGGGTTGGAGCAGTTTTCACACATCAACGTGCTGTATTGGCTGCACCTCAACGACACGCCTGAGGCGCGCGGTATCCTGCAGGTTCAGCCGCGCAAAAATCCCGCCAATCCGCTGACCGGCGTTTTTGCAACCCATTCGCCACGCCGGCCGAATCCTATCGCCCTATCACGATGTTGCATCAAAGCGGTCACACGCGACAGCATCGTGGTCGATCAAATCGATGCCCTTGACGGCTCACCGGTCATCGACATCAAATCCTTTTTCCCCCACGACGACGAAGGACCGGTCAAGGTTCCCGACTGGCAATAACCTTGCGCGGGTTTTCGCCGTCGGGGACAGCCGCCGACAACACAGTTATGCCAGTCGATCTCGTCGGTCAGATAGAGCACATCACCTACACCAGCGAAGAAACCGGCTACACGATCGCCCGGGTAAAGGTAGAGGGGCGCCGGGATCCGGTTACCGTCGTCGGTGGTCTGTTGGCCCCGACTCCCGGCGAAGTGCTCCGAATGACCGGCGAATGGGTACGTCATCCCAAGTATGGCGAACAGTTCCGGGTCGAGCACTATCAAAGCAGCATTCCCGCCACCGTCGACGGCATTCGAATTTACCTTGGATCCGGGATGATCAAGGGCCTCGGGCCGGTAATGGCCCGTCGGATCGTTAAAAGATTCGGCCGGGACACCCTGGAGATCATCGAAGGGGCCATCGAGCGTCTGGCCGAAGTCGAGGGGATCGGCAAAAAGCGCATCGCGATGATCAAAGCGGCCTGGGACGATCAGAAGGAAATACGGGATGTCATGATCTTTCTGCAGTCCCACGGCGTGAGTTCGGGGTACGCGACCAAAATTTTCAAGCGCTATGGCAATCGGTCGATCGCCGTGGTCAAGCAGAATCCCTATCGACTGGCGTCTGACATCTTCGGCATCGGTTTCAAAACAGCCGATCGCTTCGCACAGCAGCTTGGTTTCCCGCCGGATTCCGAGTTGCGGGTGGCGGCCGGGATTCTCTATGTGCTCGATCTATTGTCCGGCGATGGCCACGTTTACGCGCCTCGCGACGTCCTCGTGGCCGAGTGCCGCAAGGTATTGGACATCGACCATGAGACCGTACTCAAGGCCCTTGGCAAGTTGACTACCGAACGGCGCATCGTCGTCGAGGATATCGACAAACACAGGGGCGGGGCCGGGCATAAAGAACCGGCGGTCTATCTGGCCCATTTCTTTGCGTGCGAGACCGGTCTTGCCCAACGCTTGAAATTTCTCCGGACGGCACCCAAGAGCCTGCGTCCAGTCCGGGTCGAAGATGCTTTGACATGGGTGCAGCAGCGGCTGGCGATCGGGATGGCCGAAAAACAGGTCAGTGCCGTCCGGGCCGCACTGACGGCAAAGGTGCTGGTGATCACGGGCGGTCCGGGGACCGGCAAGACCACCATCATCAACGCGGTTCTGCAGATTTTCGCGCGGCTGGGTGTCAGGGTTCTGATGGCGGCGCCCACCGGACGGGCGGCCAAGCGCATGAGTGAGGCCTGTGGACACGAGGCCCGTACCGTTCACCGGCTATTGGAGTACAGCCTGGCCAAGGGCGGATTTCAGAGAGACGAAAACGACCCTCTTCGGTGTGATCTGCTGGTCATCGACGAGGCCTCGATGATCGACACCATGTTGATGTATCACCTGCTCAAGGCCGTACCGGAGGGCGCCACCATTGTTCTGGTCGGCGACGTCAATCAGCTGCCCTCGGTGGGTGCCGGAAACGTTCTCAAGGACATCATCGATTCGGGGATGACTGCGGTCGTGGAGTTGAGTGAGATCTTCCGCCAGGCCCGGCACAGCCGCATTGTGGTGAATGCCCATCGAATCAACAGCGGCCTGCTGCCAGAGTGGGCACCAAACTCTTCGGTTGGCCCGGCGCTGTCGGATTTTTATTTCATCCAACAGGATGACCCCGAAAAGGTTCTGGATATCATTCTTGAGCTGGCAAAGGAGAGAATTACGCGCCGCTTCGGCCTTGATCCGTTCGACGACATCCAGGTGCTTACGCCCATGCATCGGGGCGTTATCGGTGCCGACAACCTGAACCTGCGCCTTCAGGAGGCGCTCAACCCCGGTCGGGACCTGATCAGACGGGGAGATCGCGAGCTACGGCTACACGATAAGGTCATGCAGATCAAAAACAATTACGATAAGGATGTGTTCAACGGAGATATCGGGCGGGTCAGCCGCATCGACCCGAGCGGTCAAGAAGTCGCCATCCGGTTCGAAGACCAGGCCGTGACCTACGCTTTTTCGGAACTCGACGAAATCATCCTGGCCTATGCGATTTCGGTCCACAAATCCCAGGGATCCGAATACCCGGCGGTCATTATCCCGGTGACGACCCAGCACTTCCTGCTGCTGCAGCGCAACTTGATATACACGGCGGTCACCCGTGGGCGCCGTCTGGTGGTGATGGTCGGCACCCGCAAGGCCCTCGCGATCGCCGTCGGCAATGCCGAGCCCCAACGACGCTACACCCGGCTCCGGTATCGCTTGACAAGCAATGATCTTTTCGGTGATCCGGTCATCGAATAAAAATCCCCGCTGCACCGCAGCGGGGTTTTTATGACGGTTCCCTCTGTTTGTTACCGGTTGTACAGTCGTCTCCTCGATCAGCGGGTCATCTTGGCCACAACGAAACCGGATTGACCCCGCTTCAGCAACAACATGATCGGGTCGCCTTTCTTGACCTGGTTCAACTGCTTGCGGAATTCTTCCATCCCGGCAACCGGCTTGCGGTTGATTTCCTTGACCAGATCGCCTTGCTGAACACCGGCCTTGTCTGCTTTGCTGCCGCTTTCCACGCCGGTCACCAGAACACCCTTCTCGGCCTCATCATATCCGAGCCGCGCGGCTATGTCCGGCTCCAATGACTGTAGGCTCAACCCCAGCTTATCGTCGCTTTCCGACTCCTTGCTCGCCAGCGTCTGCTCTTCCTGGCGCTTGGCGGTTTCGACCGTGACCGATTTTTCCCGGCCGTCACGCATGATGGTGATTTTGGCCTTCTGCCCTACGCCTAAAGCGGCAATCCGGCGCGAAAGCTCCCGGCTGCTGGTGACCGGTTCACCGTTAACGGCCGTGATAATGTCATTGGTTTTGATGCCGGCCTTATCCGCCGGGTCGCCCTCAAAAATCTGGGTGACCAGCACGCCGGTTTCACCTTTGACCTTGTAATATTCGGCAAGTTCGGGCGTCAGGTCCTGGATGCCGACGCCCATCCAGCCTCGGGTCACCTCGCCTTTGCTCTTCAGTTGTGCGATGATGTCCTTGGCCATGTTGATCGGTATGGCAAACCCGATGCCCTGGCCGCTGGCAACGATAGCCGTGTTGATACCGATCACCTCGCCGTTCATGTTGATCAGCGGACCGCCGCTGTTGCCCGGATTGATGGAAGCATCGGTCTGAATGAAATCGTCATAAGGGCCGGAGCCGATGATGCGCCCCTTGGCACTGACGATACCGGCCGTGACTGTCTGCTCCAGTCCGAAAGGGCTGCCAATCGCCACAACCCAAGTGCCAACTTCCTGGGCTTCGGAATCGCCAACCGGTAGGGGAATCAGGTCTTTGGCGCCCTCGATTTTTATCAGGGCCAGATCGGTTTTCGGGTCGCGACCCACGACAGTGGCCTCGTACTCCCTTTCATCCGCCAGCCGGACCTTGATTTCATCGGCTCCCTCGACGACGTGGTTGTTGGTGACGATGAAGCCTTCCTTGTCGATAATAAAGCCAGAGCCGAGGCTGCGCTGTTTGAACTCCTTAGAGGGGCCTTCCTCGAAAGGCCCGAAAAAATCCTTGAACGGATCGCGTTCGCGACCACCGAAGGGGTTGCCGAAAAAGTG
>JBATHN010000869.1:0-1800 GCA_049666885.1 Desulfobacterales bacterium | reverse complement strand
ATCGGTTAGCCCGTTGGCCGGTTGGCCTGTTGGCCCGTGAGCCAGTTGGCGGGTTTTGATGCTATCGCAACAGGACAAATAGAACATAGCAGGAGAAAATGGCTGAGAAAGAAGCTCATATAACGGTGCGGGATCTGACCATGGCTTATGGCGACTTCGTGCTCATGCGCGATCTGACGTTTACGATCAACCGGGGGGACATCTTTATCATCATGGGCGGCAGCGGCTGCGGCAAGAGCACCATGATGACCATTCTGATCGGCCTCAAGTCCCCGGCCAAGGGACAGGTGTTGTACGGTGACCTCGATTTTTGGGGTGTCGATGCGCCGACACGCGACAAAATCATCCGACGGGGCGGGGTGATGTACCAGAGCGGAGCGCTGTGGAGTTCTATGACCCTGGCCGAGAACATCGCCCTGCCGCTGGAGACTTACACCGATTTGAGCCCGGCCCGGATCCGCGAGGTGGTCGAGTTGAAGCTGGCCCTGGTGGGGATGGCCGGCTTCGAGGAGTTTTACCCCTCGGAGATCAGCGGCGGGATGCAGAAGCGGGCCGGCATCGCGCGGGCCATGGCAATGGATCCGGAGGTCCTTTTTTTCGACGAGCCGTCGGCTGGGCTGGACCCGGTGAGCGCGCGCCGGCTGGATGATCTGATCCTGGAGCTGCGCGATAGTCTGGGGACCACCATGGTGGTGGTCACCCACGAGCTGGCCAGCATATTTGCCATTGGAAGCAATTCGGTATTTCTGGATGTATCCCAAAGAACCATGACGGCTACGGGCAACCCTAGTAAATTACTGGCGGAAACCAAGGATCCCACCTTGCGGCAGTTTTTAACCCGGGGCGAGAAATCGTGAACATTTGATTTGAGCGCTCTCAATAGATCATAAAAGGATGGGCACAGATGGCGAAGCAAGCAAACAGAATGATGATCGGCGGGTTCGTTGTCATCGCGATTGTGATATTGGCCGCCAGCCTGGTGGTTTTCGGTTCGGGCAAGTTCTTCAAGAAAACCGAAGATTTTGTCATGTACTTCGATGGTTCGATCAAAGGGTTGAATGTGGGCGCGCCGGTGCTGTTCCAGGGGGTTCAGATCGGGTCTGTCAAAAGCATCGTTCTCCAAGCCGACATCGATCAGTTAACGCTCGAAAAGCCGGTGGTTATCGAAACCGAGCCGGCTAAATTCCAACTCGAAAAGGGCCAAAAGCACGGAGAAGCAGGCGAGAATCTTCCGGAGCTCATCGATAAGGGATTGCGGGCCGTTCTCGCGATGCAGAGCTTTATTACCGGGCAGTTGATGATCGAACTCGATTTCTTTCCCGGTACCCCGGTCAATCTGAAGAACATTAATAAAGACATAGAGATTCCAACCATACCGTCCACCACCGAGCGGCTGGCTCAGACCCTTCAGAAACTCGATCTGGAGGGGATGGAAAAAAACTTGGGAAACACCCTGGCCGGTATCGATAGCTTCGTCAACAACCCGGACCTGAAGGCCAGCATCGGTGAACTCAAAGGTGTCATGACCGATGCCCGACGGTTGATCCAACACATGAATGCCCGGGTCGGCCCGTTGGCCGACGATCTTGACGCCACGCTGGGCGATGCCCGCAAACTGGTCAAAAACATTGACGGACAGGTGAGGCCTGTTGCGGACAATGTCAACAGGACCGTGGAAGATTTCGATAAATTGGCCCGGGATGCAGACGAGCGGCTGGGGTCGCTGACAAACAGCCTTGATAAAACCCTGGCGGGGGCCAGAGGCGTCCTCTCCCAAGACGCGCCGCTGATCGTCGAACT
>JBATHN010000868.1:0-4522 GCA_049666885.1 Desulfobacterales bacterium | reverse complement strand
CTCTAATGGCGTGAACGGGTTAGCGGTGGTCAGAATTTCGAGTGCCCGGGTCGTGAAGGCCGCATCGTTCAGGTTCGGGCCGATAAAGACCTGATAGGGATGGGTCAATTTTTGGGCCAACTCCTGGATGTCGGACATCGAGCGGACCGATTCCAGAATCAACTTCGAGAGGCCGAGGCGTTTTCCCGGGCGAACATAATGGTCCGGGCTCAACCATTTGCCGGCCTTGTGGGGATTGCGCCAGGCAATGTCCAGCCCCGGCATTGGATACAGATTGACGTCGAGGCGGGCTTCGGCGTAATCGAAAGCCTCCAGCAGATTTTCGCCGGAAAAGGATGGCGTGGCCAACACGGGATAGGGCGGCTCGGGTTCGAAAATCAAGCCGAGCGCCCGGCTCCGCGCTCGGAAGTCGGTACCCGGCAAAACAGCCAGGGGAAAGACCTGCACGTCTTGCTGCAGGTCATTTTCAACGATGAAATCGACCGAGCGTTTGAACCCGTCCAGGTTGTCGCCCGGCAGACCGGCAATCAAGTCGATAGTGGCGGAGATGCCGCGCTCCTTGAGCAGCGATACACCCGCCAGGAAGCGCGCGGGATCGGTGGAGCGGTTCATCAGTTCAAGAGCCTGCGGGTTGGTCGTCTGCAAGCCGACTTCAAACCAATTGAATCCGGCGGCCGCAAATCGGTCGGCCAGGCAAGCATCCAGCCGGTCGGCCCTGATTTCGCTGATCAGGGCTAGGTTTCTGCGGTGGTTGGCGGTTTTGATTTTTTCGAGCAATCCCTCAATCCCGGGCCGGGTATTGAGGGTCGGGTCCAGAAAACAGATCTCGGCGTGCTTGTGTACCGCCGCCCATTTGACGGCTTCAAGGAGCAGGGTGGCAGACTTGAACGTCAGGTGCTGGCGGGATTTGCCATAGCTGCAGTAGCCGCAGCGAAAGGGGCAGCCGCGTTGGGTCTCCAACAGCACCATATCTTCGATTTCCGGCTCCAGCAGCCCCGCCAGATAGGGGCTGGGATTTGACTGGAACAGTGCGTCGGCGCAGGCTGCGGCTGTTTTTTTCTGCCAGAACGTGCTGTCCTGCAGCAGGTGCCGGAACACCGCTTCGCCTTCACCGTACACTAAAAAATCGACCGATTCGGATTGTACCAACCGGTTATCGGGGGTGATTTCCGGACCACCGAACACGATGCGGCAATTACCGGCTTCCTTGATCTTTTCTGCCAGATGCAGCGATCGCCGCAAATTCCAGCTGTAGACCGAAAAACCGACAATATCCGGCTCCCTGGACAGGATCTCTTGCAGCAGGGCGGCATCGCCGAGATACGAGACGATGCTCTCGGGCACAATCTCCACCACTGTGCCGGGAATGTCGACCGCCGCCTGTTTGAGACAAGCAGCAGCCAGCGGAATGTTTCCGGTCCGTTTTCCGTAGTTCAGCTGTGGAATCGGAAGCTGCAGCAGCAGCGCGCGAATCATGAGGATATCCTGTCAAATCGGCGGATATTTCGAGAGCTAAACCGGTGACAACGGGGCGGACGCGTCGGAGCCATTGCGATGAATCGCGCCAAAGGCGCCTCAAACTGAGGCGCTTGCTTAAATCGATCAGCCGGAAGGTCGGCAGGCCGTTTTCGAATTGAAGCCGCCCGAACCCTTGGGCATGCCGTTGGCCCGGAAGCAACCGGCGGACATCAATTTTTCGACATCCGGACATGCGCACTGGGGACAGACCGGTGCGGTATCATTGGCCGACAAGGACAGGTATTCGAAACAGTGGCAGCAGCTTTTGCACTGGTATTCATAAATCGGCATTAAATACTCCCCTTCTTTCAAATGGGTTCAGTTTTACTTTTTGCGCTTTATGAGAAGACCGAGGCCGGAGCGTTACATTTTTTTACGGATCAGGGTTTCCAACGCACGGGCAGACCGGGGACACCAATCCCCGAGGACTCATGGTGTCTTTTTTCAATTTCCATTGCATCTGTTTTTGACCGCCATCGGTAAAGCGCTTCCCAAATCTGGTAATAGGCATCCTGCCGCAAGCGGTCTTCCACGGGCACAATGGCTTCTTTTACAGACGGATAGTCTATCTGAAGAGCGCAGTCCGCCAGATAAGCCGACCAGGCTTGTTTGGCGATTTTGACGCTGTAGCGGTAGGCGGTGCCGAAGTTTTCCGTGATCTGCCCTTCATCGCAATAACCGCTCAACCGCTTGACCAAGCGGCAGATATCCTCTTTGGACTGGGACCTCACCGCCAGTTCGTCCGCGCGGCAGGTTTTATCCCAGACCACCGAGAAAAATCCTTCCCGGGTGAAGACCCACATGATATTGACTCCTTGCCGGATGCCAGTCCAATAAAAGTTACTGGCCAAGGGTAAAACAGAAAGTGATGTTTTATTGTAAAATTTATGTTTTGAGCTTATGGTATATCACAAAACAGACCTTCACAACAATTATGGGATTAAAATTAAGAGCGGCGCTCTGGTCTGCAGAACAGAGCGTAGAATACTTTACCGGCCCCGTAAACGGGCATTTTTTATTGAAAGGAAATTATCATGAAGTGCAAAAACCGATTTTGTGTCGCGGCGACGTTGCTCGCGATGATTCTGTTCTTTGGCGCCGCTCCGGCAGGTGCGCAGAAAGCCTCACCTGAAAAGACCTCGCCGGATAAAGCGGCGACCGTCAATGGAACCGTCATTCCCAAACAGACGCTCGAGCGCGAGGTAAGGCTGTTTACCGATCGCATGGTACGTCAGGGGCGGCAGGTGCCGGACGTCCAGGTGCCGGTCCTCAGAAATGAGATTCTGGACAGTTTGATCGACCAGGAACTGCTCTACCAGGACAGCCAGAAAGAACACATGCAGGTCGACAAGAAGGCTGTCGACGAAAAATACGACGAAATCAAGAAGCGGTTCAAAACCGAGCAGGAATTCAAGGATGCCATCTCCAAGATGGAGGTTACAGAGGCAGAGATCCGGTCACAGTTGAAGAAAGGCCTGGCCATCGACGAACTGCTGAAATCCAAAGTCGTCAAAGACATCCAGGTGACAGAAGAGGAGGCCAAAAAGTATTATGACGAGCACACCGACCAGTTCAAGCAGGCCGAGCAGGTCAAGGCCAGCCATATCCTGATCCAGGTTGCACCGGATGCCAGTGACGAAAAGAAAGCCGAAGCCAAGAAAAAAATTGCCGCTGTTCAGGAGAGACTGAAAAAAGGCGAGGATTTTGCGGCGGTGGCCAAGGAGTCCTCCGAGGGACCGAGCAAGAGCAAAGGCGGCGACTTGGGGTTTTTTCAGCGCGGCCAAATGGACCCAACTTTTGAAGAAACGGCTTTCGCGCTCGAGCCCGGCAAGGTCAGTGACGTGGTGGAGACCAGATTCGGCTATCACATCATCATGGTTGATGGAAAAAAGCCTGAAACGACCCTTGCCTTCAGCGATGAAAAAGACAAGATTGAGCAGTTTTTGAAGCAGCAAAAAACGCGTGAAAAGATCGAAAGCTACCTGGAAGGCCTGCGCAAGAATGCCAAGATAGACAAGTTCATCTAAAGACGACCGACAGGCCCTCTCCTGATGTCCCTTGCGCCAATCACGGGACGGTGCGCGAGCGGGTACCCGCTGTGCGAGCGGCTTCCCGTCTGCCTCGAGGAAGAGTGGTTTTTCCCAGGAGTGTTGGCGCCGCGCTTGGACAAAAAAGTGAAGATACTGAACGATGTCGAAGGCTTGCCGAAACATGTGGAGCATAAACTCCAAGAACACGCCGGCGAGGCACCGGTGTTTACTGACGACATCCTTTATTCCCCGCGCGCGTCCGCCGTTCTCTTTCTTCTCGGGCGGAGACGCCCCCGTAATTATGGGGACGATACCGGACCGTTTCTCATTTTAAACAAACGCTCGGCAATGGTGAAACAACCGGGAGACCTTTGCTGCCCGGGCGGCAGTATCGTCCCGCGACTGGATGTGAATTTAGCCAGGCTGCTTCGGCTGTGGGGTTCGCCGCTGGCGCGCTGGGCTGGCTGGTCCGAGTGGCGCAACCGGCGTCCACAGGAGGCTTTCATCCTGTCCCTGCTGTTGGCGACCGGGTTGCGCGAGAGTTTCGAGGAGATGCGGCTGAATCCCCTCGGTGTCCGGTTCCTGGGATTCCTGCCTCCTGCGCGGCTGGTGATGTTTCAGCGGGTCATCTACCCCATGGTGTGCTGGATTTCAGGTCAGGTGCGGTTCTTTCCTAACTGGGAGGTTGAAAAGGTTGTCGCAGTGCCGCTGAGCAGTCTGTTTGAAGCGACCAACTACGCCCGCTGCGTTATGAACATCGCCGTTTCCAACGACAACCGACACGCTCAAGACATCAAGGAATTCCCCTGTTTTCTGCACAGTCGCGATGGCCAAACCGAACGGCTCTGGGGGGCCACTTTTCGCATCACCATGAGTTTTCTCGATCTGGTGTTCGGGTTCACACCACCGGCCATCGAAAACCTTCAAGCTGTGAAGGGAACACTCGGCCGTCATTATTTAACCGGCCGACCGGC
>JBATHN010000867.1:0-13843 GCA_049666885.1 Desulfobacterales bacterium | reverse complement strand
TCTACCGCAACGATTTCACCATGGCGGGTAAAATTCTCGGCAAGCTCAACGGGGCCCGTCCGATGACCGAGAACGTGCTCAAGGAATTGTGGTCCTATTTGTATCAGTGCTCCGAATGCCGGCGGTGTTCGCTTTTCTGTCCATACGGCATCGACACGGCCGAGATCACCATCATGGGTCGCGAGCTGACCAACCTGCTGGGCCTGAACATCGACTGGATCGCCACGCCGGTGTCCAACTGCTACAAGACAGGCAATCACCTCGGGATACAGCCCCATGCTTACAAGGACATGCTCGATTTTTTCGTCGATGATATCGAAGAGGTCACGGGCATCCGGGTCGATCCGCAATTCAACAAGAAGGGGGCCGACATTCTCTTCATCACCCCCTCCGGAGATGTGTTCGCCGACCCCGGTACCTATACCTGCATGGGGTATATGCTCCTCTTTCATTATCTGCAGGAAAAATACGGGTTCGACATCACCTGGAGCACCTATGCCTCCGAGGGCGGCAATTTCGGGTTTTTCACCTCGCACGAAACCATGAAACGCCTCAACTCCAAGATGTACGCCGAGGCCAAACGCCTGGGCGTCAAGTGGATTCTCGGCGGCGAGTGCGGTCACATGTGGCGGGTGATCAATCAGTACATGGACACCATGAATGGCCCGGCCGATTTCCTGGAAGTGCCGGTCAACCCCATCACCGGGACCCGTTTCGAAAACGCGCGATCGACCAAGATGGTTCACATCACCGAGTTCACAGCCGATTTGATGAAGCACGGCAAGCTCGACCTGGATCCCAGACGCAACGATCATCTCAAGGTCACTTTCCATGATTCCTGCAACCCGGCCCGCGGCATGGGCCTTTTCGAAGAGCCGCGCTACGTGATCAAAAACGTGTGCAAAAATTTCTACGAAATGCCGGCCAATACGATCCGCGAGCAGACCTTCTGTTGCGGCAGCGGATCGGGCCTGAATGCGGGTGAAGATATGGAGCTGCGGATGGCCGGCGGCCTGCCCAGAGGCAATGCCGTCAAGGCCGTCAAGGAACGACACGGCGTGAATATGCTGGCCACCATCTGTGCCATAGACCGTGCGGTGTTGGGAGATCTGATGAACTACTGGGTGGGAGATGTGGAAGTGACCGGGGTACACGAAATGGTGGCCAACGCCCTGAACCTGCCGGGACAAAACGAAAGAGCCACGAACCTGCGCGGCGATGATCTGGAAGAACTGAAAGAAGCCGCTGCGGAGACGGAGGAATAAGCTGATGGGTAACAAGAAACTCGTTTATCTTGGAATCGCGATTTTTTTAGTCATCGTGACACTGCCCTTCTGGTTCAACCGTGGCAAGGCTGCGCCGGCACCCGAGGTCGTGCTGACCGCCAAGGCCAAGGAGGCCAAGGAGTGCGTCCGCTCCAAGGAATACATGGCGAAGGATCACATGCGGGTCCTGGATCTCTGGCGTCACGCGGTGGTCCGGAATTCCGAGCGGATATACGTCAATCCTCAGGGAAAGGAATACGTCATGAGCCTTTCCAACACCTGTCTGGATTGCCATTCGAACAAAGCCGAGTTTTGTGACAGATGTCACAATTATGCTTCGGTTCGTCCCTACTGCTGGGATTGCCATATCGATAACCCGAAGGAGACCAAGTGATGGAACGCAGTCGCAGAGACATATTAAAACTATTCGGCATTTCAGCGCTGGCCCTGAGCACCGGTCCGGTGTTGGACGCATTTGCCGCCGAAGAGGCCGAGCACGACGCTGCCGCCGAACCGTATGTCAAAATGGGGGACAAGGCCCTCAAGGCCAAACAGTGGGCGATGGTGGTCGACACCCGCAAATTCATGTCCGAGGAGGACTTTACACCGCTGATCGACGCCTGCCACAAGATCCACAACGTTCCGAGCCTGCCGATCAAACGCCAAGAGATCAAGTGGATTTGGACAGCTCCCTATCACAACGCCTTTCCCATGAGCCCGATGAAATTTGTCAACGAGGAGCTCGAGCGCACACCTCTTCTTGTCCTCTGCAATCATTGTGAAAATCCGCCTTGTGTCAGGGCCTGCCCGACCAACGCGACTTTCAAGAATCCGGACAACGGCATCGTCATGATGGACTTCCACCGCTGCATCGGTTGCCGCTTCTGCATGGCGGCTTGCCCGTTCGGCGCGCGAAGTTTCAACTTCCGCGATCCTCGTCCCTTTATTAACCCAGCCGAACTGAACAAGCAGTTTCCGACCCGTACAAAGGGCGTCGTTGAAAAATGCAGCTTCTGCGCGGAACGTCTGGCGGTCGGTCAGCTGCCCGCCTGCGTGGAGGCGTCCAACGGTAAGCTGGAGTTCGGCGACCTGTATGATCCTGAATCAAAGGTTCGGGAGTTGATCAAAACCAATTACACCATTCGACGCAAACAGGCTTTGGGAACGGAGCCGTCGGTCTACTACATCGTGTGAGGTGGTTATGCTTGAATTAGCGCTTAAAGGAAGTAAGAGATACTACGCTTGGATGGGTTTTCTGCTCGCCATCGTCGGCGTCGGATTCCTGATCTATTTAAAACAGCTCGATTTCGGTCTCGGTATCACCGGCATGGGCCGGGACGTGTCCTGGGGATTTTACATCGCGCAGTTCACCTTTCTGGTCGGCGTGGCGGCTGGGGGGGTGATGGTGGTGCTGCCCTACTACCTGCACGACTACAAGGCTTACGGTCGGATCACCATTCTGGGTGAATTCCTGGCCATTGCCGCGCTGGTCATGTGCTTGACCTTTATCATCGTCGATCTCGGGCAGCCGCGGCGGATATTCAATGTCTGGCTTTACCCGACGCTGCACTCGGTGCTCTTTTGGGACACGATCGTACTGAACGGGTACCTCTTTCTGAACATCATCGTCGGCTGGAACGTTCTCGAGGCCGAGCGTAACGGCGTGCATTATCCGGCTTGGGTCAAACCATTTATCTATCTCTCCATCCCCTGGGCCATCAGCATTCACACCGTAACAGCTTACCTGTACGCCGGCCTTCCCGGCAGAGGGTTCTGGTTGACGGCCATCATGGCGCCGCGTTTCCTCGCTTCGGCTTTTGCAGCCGGTCCGGCGCTGCTGATCCTGCTGTGCCTGATAATTCGGCGCACGACCAGCTTCGATCCCGGACGGGAACAAATCCAGACCCTGGCCAAGACTGTGGCCTATGCCATCGTTCTGAACGTGTTTTTCTTCCTGTGTGAGATCTTTACCGTTTTCTACAGCCAGATTCCCGAGCACATGGACCACCTTACCTATCTTTTCGTCGGTCTGCACGGACACGGCACCTATGTGCCCTGGATGTGGACGGCGATGGGACTGATGATCATCGGCATCATCCTGCTGGTCAACCCGGTCACGCGGAAAAACGAGGGGGTGCTGGCGGTGGCCTGCATAGCGGTTTTCGCCGGAACCTGGATCGACAAAGGGCTCGGCATGATCTCCGGTGGGTTCGTACCGAACCCGCTGCACGAGGTGAATGAATACATTCCGACACTGCCGGAACTGTTCATATCCCTGTCGATTTGGTGCCTCGGCTTCTTTGTTCTCACCGGTCTTTTCAAGATCGCGGTTTCGGTCAAGGAAGAGGTCCGAGAGTAAAAAAACCAATTCGTCAAAAAAAAGGGGGACCCGGCCCGGGTCCCCCTTTTTTGTTTACAGCGGGTTGAGCATGGATTAAGCTTATAAGTCAAACTGATAGGTTTTAGGTTCAGGGTTCAGGGTTCAGGGTTAAAAGGTTACAACCAATGGATAGGGCATTCCTCTATTGATCAAGATCCGGAATACCTGACATCCCCCATTGAGTGAAACGATTTTATAAACACCTGAAGCCAGAATTATCGAGATATGATCACTGCCTCTGGCTGCCGCCTCCAGTTTTATCGAAGAGGAAACGTTTAGGTTTCGGTGAAAAATTCCAAATCGCAAATAACAAATAACAAACAAATCACAATGACCAAAATTCAAAATGTCAAACCTGTTTGGGTCATTGGATATTGAAATTTGGGATTTCATTGGAATTTGGTGATTGGAATTTGAGATTTCTGAATACTGAATACATCAATATCCGGGATAGTATCTCTAAAAATTACTATTCTATTAGGTATGTTACCCTTAAGTTTCATATAAGCTTCTAAGGGCTTTTCAACCCAGAACGTTGAACCCTGAACCGGCTCAACCTAAATATAATTAAAATATTTATCCTCATACAATAAGGTGTATCGTTTAGATGAATTTTAGCCTCGACGTCATTTCCGAAGCCTGGTTCCTCCTCAGGGAATCGGGCCTTTACATTCTTTTCGGCCTGCTGGTCAGCGGATTTCTGCGGGTTTTTCTCAATCCGAACACGATCGTCCGACACCTTGGTAAAGGGCGCTTTAAACCGGTTTTTAAGGCCGCACTGTTGGGGATACCCATCCCACTCTGATCGTGCGGGGTGCTGCCTGCGGCCGTGACGCTGCAGAAACAAGGGGCCAACACAGGGGCCGTCACCTCCTTTATGATCTCTACGCCGGAGTCCGGCATCGACTCGATAGCCATCACGTATGCCCTGCTGGATCCCATCATGACCGTGGCGCGGCCGGTGGTGGCTTTCTTCACCGCTGCCGTTGCCGGTATTGCCGAAAATCTGCTTGAAAAAAGCGGCAGCGACACGCAAGTTCATCCGGATCTGACCTGTCCGGTCGATCAATGTTGTGACGGAGTCAACTGCCGTCCCGAGGATCACAGGCGTCACCACAGCTTGGCCGAAAAGCTAAAGGCAGGCGTGCGGTATGCGTTTACGGATTTTTGGAACGATTTGGCGGGGTGGTTTTTTATCGGGCTATTGGCTGCCGGTTTGATTGCCGTTCTCATACCCGAAGAAATGGTCAAGACCTATCTCGGCAGCGGGCTCCCGGCAATGCTCTTCATGCTGGCGGTTGGAATACCGCTGTACATCTGTGCGACCGCTTCAACCCCCATCGCCGCCGCACTGATCCTCAAAGGCGTCAGTCCCGGCGCCGCACTGGTATTTCTGCTGGCAGGTCCTGCCACCAACGTCGCTGCGTTGACGGTCATGGCAGGCATTATCGGAAAACGGGCTACCGTCATTTATCTGGTGGCGATAGCCGTTTCGACCGTCGTCTTCGGATTGATTTTGGATCAGGTTTACTCAGCCCTGGGCGTTTCGGCTCAAGCCGCTGTCAGCGGGACGGCAACCAACATACCAGCGTGGATCGAAGTGGCCGGCGCGCTGGCCCTTATTCTCTTGTCTTTCCCCCTTTTCTTCCGGAAAACCCGTGGAGCTATGCGTGCCGGGCGGCGCTATTTTGGTAGACCGATGGCCGGCCGGACCATTACGCGACCGACGTCACCGTCCCATGATGAGCCGGTTTGCGGGCCGACTTGAGGGTGTTCCGCCGGTCCGGGTGGATCGTAGTTTCCGTCCAGAAATGGCCCTTTTCTACAATTTCAGCGTCAATCACGCTAAAGACGTGACAGGTCTATGGAATCGCTTGTGCGGCATACATTAGTATGCCTCCGCGCAATTCCTTGATTTCCTTGAACTTGAAGAAAATTGCACATTTCTGGATCGGAAACTTGGATCGGAAACTTGTCAGTATCATAAAAGAAAATACGGTTGGACACTAGTTAGTGTCCGTTCCTAAATGGCCTAATTCCGTAATTTCGGTGTCAATCTCGTTAGTTGCGGGGGACCGAGCCGACCTTAAAAGACGAGTCTGTCGGCGCCGCAAAAAATGTACAATCCTTCGCCGTGGGACAGGCAGGCGAGGGTCATGTTCAACTGCTCGGCCAAGGCCACGGCTATGGCGGTCGGCCTGGAAACCGACAGGACGATCGGAATTCCGGCCCTCCCGGCTTTTTGGACGAGTTCGTAGCTGGTCCGCGAGGAAAGAACCAGCAGGCAGGCTTCAGCCAATCGCCCGGCCAGAAAGAGCTTTCCAATCACCTTGTCGAGGGCGTTGTGACGCCCGACATCCTCTGCAGCGGCCAGGAGGTCGAAATCTGAGTCGAACAGGGCGGCGGCGTGTGAAGCCAGGGTCTGTCGGCGCAGCGGTTGCTGAACTGTGAGGGTATCGATGCATTTGAAGACTTTGGCGGCCGATAGTGCGGGCCCATCCGGCACCAATGATATCGCCTGTTGTAAGTCCTTGACAATCTCCTTGCCGCAGATTCCGCAACTTGTCTGGCTGATAAAGCCCCGCCGGTCGAGGGTAGCGACAATTTTTTCACGGCGGGAGGCCGTCAACGTCACGGTCACCACATTGGTGTCGGCACCGTCGCAAAATCCGATTTCGTTGAGGTCGGCGGGGGAGTCGACGATCCCTTCGGCGAGGCAAAACCCGGCGACGTGGGCGATTTCGTCACCGGGGGTGCGCATAATCACCGAGTAGGGGTTACCCTGGATGCGGATTGAAAGCGGTTCTTCGACAATGATATTTTTGTGAACCGGCCGTCCGGCAGTTCCATCCCAGTGTATGATCGCTTGCTTGAGATACCCTTCCACCGCAACCCCCGGTTTTTTCGATATCACCTGCATCTGGCATTCAGGACGAATCTACGGTTTTTTTATACCCTAAGGTTTAGCCGAACCCCCGGTTGCATCCGCAATTTCAATAGCATCCCCGGTGTGGATGACACCGCCGGTCAAAACGCGAGCGAAGACACCTTCACGCGGCATAATACAGTCACCGGCCTGATAGTAGATGGCACATTTGTTCTTGCACTCTTTGCCGATTTGCGTGATCTCTATCACGGCCGCTTCACCGAGCCGGAAGCGGGTACCGATAGGAACCCGCGGCCAGTCGATCCCGGTTGTGGCGATGTTTTCTGCAAAGTCACCGAAGTCGACCGTCAGCCCGCGCTCGCGGGCGCGTTGGATGCTTTCGGCGGCCAGAAAACTCACCTGCCGGTGCCAGCGGCCGGCATGTGCATCAGCACTTAGGCCGTGATCTGCGATCAACTCGGCCGATTCGACACACTGTTTACGGGTGCCTTTTTTTCGGCTGATGGCAATTGAAACGATTTTCATTGGATTTATTCTCGGATCTTACGGGTTCCAATACTATCGACAATCTTGACGTTTGACCGTCATCGACGAATACGTTTTAATATACGGATTTTTTCTGTGATGTCCATTTTATAGACGCCTATGAGATAAGGCATATTTTCCTTGACAAAACTACTGCAAGCATCCATATTATTCAATTTTTAAATTAATGTGTAATTTGAGTTAGATACTAAGGAGGCCGAAAAAATGTATGCTGTAGTGGCAACGGGCGGAAAACAGTACAAGGTCAGGGAGGGCGAAGTTCTGCGGGTTGAAAAAATCCCCGGCGAGATTGGTACGCCTGTTTCGTTCGACAAGGTGCTGATGACCTCTGACGGTGCATCCGTCAACATTGGGCAACCCTTTCTGGAGAACATTGCGGTCAGCGGGCATATAACGGAACAGGCCAAAGCGAAAAAGATTTTGGTTTTCAAATACAAGCGGCGCAAAAGATATCGCCGCAAGAATGGACACCGTCAGCCGTATACGGCTGTAAAGATTGACAGTATCGCCCTTTAAGGGCTTTTTCCCCTTGATTCAGGCGGTGGTTCTCTGCGCCGCGGTGCGTTAGCCAGTTTCCGTCCATAAATGGCCCTTTTCCGCAACTCCCCGCCTGCTTCGGGACAGGTCGGCGTCAATCGGCGGAATCGCTTGTGCGGCATACATACGCATGCCTCCGCGCAATTCCTTGATTTCCTTGAACTTGCAGAACATGGCGATTTCTGAATCGGAAACTGATCAGTGCTCTCAATGAAACCGTGGATGGGCACTAGCTAAGTACCGTGATACGCACCCCAAAAGGGAAGCTACAGTCAGATGATCGGACCATATTAGACGGCAGCGTTTCGACGCGCTTGAGGAGAGATAGACCATGGCTCATAAAAAGGCAGCGGGAAGTTCAAAAAACGGCCGTGACAGCGCCGGGCAGCGACGGGGTGTAAAGTGTTTCGGCGGCGAGCGCGTCAAAGCCGGCAACATCCTGGTACGTCAGGTCGGTACGAAAATTCACCCTGGCGATAACGTCGGTATCGGCAAGGACTACACGATCTTTTCCAAGATCGACGGGATTGTGGCTTACGAGCGGCTCGGGCGGTCACGTAAAAAAGTGAGCGTACATGCAGAGTGAACTTTGTCGATGAGGCGACCATCACCGTTCAATCCGGGAACGGCGGTAGAGGCTGTGTCAGTTTCCGCCGTGAAAAATACATACCGCGCGGCGGCCCGGACGGAGGAGACGGGGGTAAAGGCGGCGATGTGGTGTTACGGGTCTCCTCCGGCAAGCGAACCCTCTATGATTTTCGCCATAAAAAACAGTTCAGGGCCCAAAACGGGCAGCAGGGTCAAGGTCGGCAAAAAACCGGCCGGGATGGTGAAGATCTGATCATCGGGCTTCCACCCGGCACACTGATTTTGGATGCTGAAACCGATCAGATTATTGCCGACTTGGTTGAAGCGGGCCAGACGTTTGTTGCCGCAAAGGGCGGTCGGGGCGGCCAGGGGAACACGCGGTTTAAATCTGCCACCCACCGTGCGCCGCGATTCTCTCAACCCGGTGAACCGGGACAGAGCCTCACTCTGAAACTGGAATTGAAACTCATCGCCGATGTCGGTATCATTGGATTGCCCAATGCCGGCAAATCAACCCTCATTAGCGCCATCTCCTCCGCGAACCCCAAGATCGGAGCTTATCCCTTCACCACCCTTACTCCCAATTTAGGCGTGGTTCAGGCCGGCTCGAACCAGCCCTTCATCGTGGCCGACATTCCGGGTCTGATCACCGGGGCTCATAAAGGCACGGGCCTCGGGATCCGGTTTCTGCGTCACATCGAACGAACAGGCCTACTGGTTCATCTCATCGATGCCTCACGGATCGACCTGCAGTCTCCACTCGAAGACTACCGGATTGTCAAAACAGAACTCAAGCATTACGGACGCGGGCTGAACGAAAAACCTCAGATTGTGGTTCTCAACAAAATGGACCTACCGGGAACGGCGGAATGCGCACGGGCGTTCGAATCGGCCGTGGAGGACAAATCCGTCGCGCTGCTCATCTCAGCGGTGACCGGCGCCGGCGTCGATCGGTTGATTTCACACATCTCGCGTCTGATGTCAAAACGGGTTTCACAACAGGTTTCACAAAAGGCTCTACATGGGGCCACAAGGGCAGGCGAAAGCGATGACGGACAGCAGGACGATGTCCTTTGAATGTGCCAGGCGGGTGGTCGTCAAAGTCGGCAGCAACGTTCTTACAACTGATAACGATCTGAACCTGGCGGCCATCCGTTCCATCAGCCGGCAAATCTGCCGGTTGATCCGCATTGGAATCGAAGTGATTTTAGTCTCATCGGGCGCCATGGCGTCGGGGATCCGAAAACTCGATCTGCCCCGGAGGCCGGATGAAATCCCGAAACGCCAGGCCGTAGCAGCTGTCGGCCAGGCCGGTTTGATCATGGAATACGAGAAAGCCTTCGGCCGCTATGACAAAAAAGTCGCTCAAATTCTGCTCACCAGCGAAGATCTCTCCAACCGCCAGCGCTATCTGAACGCCCGTAACACCCTCTATACCTTGCTCGCATGGCAGGTGGTGCCGATCATCAATGAAAACGACACCGTGATGGTGGAAGAGATCAAGTTCGGGGACAACGACACACTGGCGGCCATGATCACACTTTTGATGGACGCCGATCTGCTGATAAACCTGACCGACATCGATGGCCTGTACACCAAAGATCCAAGGCAATTTGCGGATGCCGAGCTGATTCCGGTGATATCCCGGATCGAAAAACGCATCGAGAAATATGCCAGTGATATACCCGGGGCACTCGGCACCGGTGGTATGTTGAGCAAGATCAAGGCCGCCCGCAAGCTCAGCGCCGTCGGTATTCCGATGGTAATCGCCAATGGAACGAAGCCGGACATATTGAAAAAACTTTTTGACGGACGGAAACTCGGCACTTTTTTTGTGCCTAAAAAGAAAAAGTTGTCCAGCCGCAAGGGTTGGATCGCTTTCAACCTCAAGCCTCAAGGTATGCTGGTGATCGATAACGGCGCGGTCGACGCCCTGCTGCGCAACGGTAAAAGCCTCCTGCCCAGCGGTATCACGGCCGTCGAGGGTGAATTCACCGTCGGCGCACCGGTTGCTTTCAAAAGCCAGGGAAACAAAATGATCGGAATCGGGCTTGTCAACTACAGTTCTTCGGATATACTGAAAATCAAGGGGCGCAAGTCGGGTCAGATTAAAAGCTGCCTCGGTCACAAGCCGTTTGACGAGGTGATCCACCGCGACAACCTGACGATCACCGTCGAAATGGACGACTGAGACGAACAATCAGAAAAAACGGCACAGATATGCGCATCGGTTTGTTCGGCGGTACTTTCAATCCTGTACACATCGGGCACCTGCGGGCAGCCCTGGAGGTGGTGGAAAAGTTTCCGCTGGATGAATGCTATCTTGTCCCGGCCGCAACCCCGCCGCACAAGGCCGCCGGTGATATGGTCGACGCGAACATCCGCTATGACATGATTCGTCGTGCGGTGGCCGGCCAAGCCGGGTTGAAGGTTTCTGACATCGAACTAAAGCGACCGGGACCTTCCTACACCGTTGACACCGTTCGACTTTTCAGGGAGAAGTTTTCCGATACCGCCCGGCTTTACCTGATCGTCGGCCTGGATGCTTTTCTGGAACTCGACACCTGGAAATCCTACCGCACGCTCCTGAAGTCGGTGGCTTTTATCGTGATGTCCAGGCCGGAACGGGGATTGGAAAGGTCATCTGAGAGGTGGCAGGCGTTGAACGACTTTTTATGCCATGGCATCTCCGAGGAATACACAGGTTCGGAAGAGCGGTCGGTTTTTTCACATCCTCAACTGATGCCGATTCACGTTATTAATGTCACCATGCTCGATATCTCTTCCTCCAAGATCAGGGAACTGATTCGCAACGGTTGTTCCGTGCGGTATCTCTTACCTGCGGAAGTGCTTGACATTGTCTACAGCCGAGGGCTTTACGTATGACCGATGAATTTGTCGATGCGCTCGAGGTCTATGTCAGGGCCGTAACGGGGAAAAAAGCCGAAAATCTGGTCATTCTCGATGTTCGGGAAATGACTTCGGTGGCCGATGCGTTCATCATTTGCAGCGGACGATCAAACCGCCAGGTGCAGGCGATTGCCGAACACATCCAATCGGACCTGAAAAAACAGCATAAAAAACCGCTGAGTGTGGAAGGAATCACCGAAGGGCATTGGGCTTTGCTCGATTACGGTGATGTCATCATACACATTTTCTACGAACCGGTGCGGCTGTTTTACGATCTGGAGGGATTGTGGATGGATGCCAGACGCATAAAAACAAGGAGCATGAAGAGCATGGTCCAGTCAATAACACCGACGGAAGATTCCGATGAATAAGCCCAAACCCTGTCTGCTGATGATCCTCGACGGCTGGGGAATCGGTTCCGACGGGGAGGGCAACGCCGCCCACCTTGCTCGGACCCCTTTCCTGGATAAACTCGCGGCATCGTATCCGACCACCCGGCTGCAGTGCGCCGGCCCCGCGGTCGGACTCCCGGAAGGGATTATGGGGAATTCGGAGGTTGGGCATTTGAACATCGGTGCCGGCCGAATCGTTTATCAGGACCTTTTGCGCATCGACCGGGCTATTGCCGACGGCTCATTTTTCCGAAACGAGATCCTCATGAAGGTGATGGCAACTGTCCGCGAGAGGGGGTCGGCGTTGCACCTGCTGGGTCTCGTGTCCGACGGCGGTGTTCACAGCCAGCTCGATCACCTGCTCGCTCTGGTCGACATGGCCGACCAAAAGGGCCTGGCGCGGGTATTCGTTCACGCCATTCTCGACGGACGCGACACCCCACCCGACAGCGGTGTTGGTTATCTGACCCGGTTGCAGGAACATCTTGATGCCGGCGGTTGCGGCAAGATCGCAACGGTTTGCGGACGGTATTACGCCATGGACCGCGACAGTCGCTGGGAGAGGGTTGAAGAAGCCTACCGACTCTACGTGCAGGGCAAGGGGCGCGCGGTCCGTGACCCGATTACGGCTGTCACGGATTCTTATCTGCGGGAAGAAACCGACGAATTCGTGAAGCCGATTGTGGTTACCGATGAAAATGATGCCCCCATGACCATGGTTGCCGGGGGTGACGGGGTCATTTTTTTCAACTTCAGGGCCGATCGCGCCCGCGAGATCACACGTGCCCTTACCGTGCCGGATTTCGACGGGTTTCGCCGTGAGGTGGTCCCCAACCTCTGCGGGTATGTCTGTATGACACTCTACGATGAAAAATTAGCCCTGCCCGTCGCATACCCGCCGGTGCACCTCACGGGCCTTCTCGGCGAGGTCATCAGTCTGAACGGCCTGCGGCAGTTGCGAATTGCCGAAACCGAGAAATACGCCCATGTCACCTATTTTTTCAACGGCGGCGAGGAAAAGCCTTTTCGGTTCGAAGACAGATGTCTGATCCCCTCACCGCGCGAGGTGGCCACTTACGACTTGAAGCCGGAAATGAGCGCGGCTGAGGTCACCGCGACGCTCATCGAGAGGTTGACATCCAACAGTTACGATCTGATCGTGCTGAACTTTGCCAATATGGACATGGTGGGCCACACCGGTATTCTTGGAGCAGCTGTCAAAGCCTGTGAGACGGTGGACCGTTGCGTCCGGCAAATTGTCTTACAGGTCGCCGGTATGGGCGGTGTAACGATGATCACGGCCGATCACGGAAACTCGGAAAAGATGATCGACGAGCGTGGCGGTGCCCATACCGCGCACACCCTCAATCCGGTGCCGTTTATTCTCGTCGATGATTCCCGGCGCGGCGCCGACCTGCGCCCGGGAGTTCTGGCCGATATCGCCCCCACGATTCTCGACATCATGGGGATCGAGAAACCGCCTGAAATGACGGGAACTTCTCTTTTAGGCCGCACTTAAAAATAACGCCATATTTTGGACGCCGATAGAAACAGGTCTTTCGTAACCGAAAGGATGAGATCGGAAGCCGTTTGCAGAGATAGGAGGAGGATTATGGCCGATACTCTCAAGCCGTACCGCATGATCGAAGATTTCGTGACGGGAATAGACGTACCCGAGATCGGGGCCGAGTCGAACCGCCAGGCGGTCGAACGGTTGCTGGTCACCGAGAAGGGATACGCCAAGGAAGATATCGAGGTAGACGCACAGATCGAATTCGAGGTCGGTAAAGAGCGCTATGCGTCTCAAGTGGATCTGGTGGTTAGCGTGGATGCGGGAACAACGCGTGTTATGGCTATCAAATGCGTTCCCGGGTCGTTGGGGTCATGTGAACGGGAGATTTTAGCGGCGGCCCGCCTGCTCGATCCGCGCTACCAAATTCCCTTCGCGGTAGTGTCCGACGGAAAGACGGCGACGGTACTCAACAGCACCAGCGGCAAAAAAATCGGTGAAGGTCTCGCATCCATTCCTGAAAAAAACGCGGCTCGCGATACATTGAAAAACATGACGCTCATTGCCTGCCCGGCCGAACGCCTCGAGCGGGAGCGCCTGATCTACCGGACCTACAACTGCGAATACGTCAACGTGGCACGCCGCCTACCGTCTCAGGCTTGAGAATCGGAACCTACTGCAGGATCCTGTTACTTCCTCGGCGACGATGAACCGGGCAAACCGGCTGGGCTTTGACTTCCCTGCTTCTTTTAGGCTTGCCGCCACCCTCACGTTTAACGGGGCTCACAGGCCTGCAGTTTCCTTGCCGCAATGCTTGCAAATTTTAGC
>JBATHN010000866.1:0-2364 GCA_049666885.1 Desulfobacterales bacterium | reverse complement strand
GTGATCGGCGTCAGCCTCAATCGCTGGGTGATGGTGCTTCAAGTGCTGGCGGTGCCGGTGATGCCCTTTATCAAATGGATCCTGTATTACCCGAGCTGGCAGGAAGTCGCCACCACACTTCTGCCGGTGGCCTACGGCATCATCCTGGTTTCGCTCTCCTACCGTTACCTGCCGGTTTTCCCACAGGAAGCGGAACTCAATCCCATCGAACCACCGCAAGGGGAGGTCGCACCGTCCGAGAGTGAAGCCACTTCAGTGGCCGACGCCCCTGAAGGAGAATTGCAACCGGCGCAGGCGTAAATTGAGAGCACAGGAGGAAAGACATGTTTCCCTTTAGTTTCGAATGGATCTGGGATATGGGCCATATGGTTTTTCACGGGGGACTGTGGTACGCGCTGACCATCATCGGACTCGGAATGACGTATTGCGTCATAAAAGCCGTCGTGGATTCGAGCAAAGGCAAGGGCAGCCACGATCACTGATCCTCAAATTGTAAAATTGAAAAAATTTTCAAGCGCTTGCCTTTCAATCCAATTCGAAAAGGCAAGCGCTTTTTATTTTCTCCTCTTTGTGATCTGAACTAGATAATAATAAAGTAGTCGTCTCCGCCCGGATAAACGGTTGCAAACGACGGCTGAAACTCGCCGCAACAGGCTCTAAGACCGGACCAGGCCCGTCATTAAATAATAAGTTCGGATTCAGTCTGAAAGTTATACTTTTCAAGCGGCATCTACATCAGGTCCGGTCTAAGCCTGTAGGCGACTCAAACAGTCAGCCGCCGTTCACAACCGCCCATCCGGGCTCCGGCGTGTCATTTTTATGCACCGTGCTGGCCCGAACCAGAGCCATGACTATTCTGTTCGAAAACATGCTATCGTTTTGCGCCAAAGACGGCGCCTTCAGTCTCAGGCGGGGCGAATCTTTGTGGTAAGAAATTCTGTGCCCATTGTCGGGCGGAGCTTGAAGTTTTTTTTCATAAATTTTTCGGAGAAAAATTTATATGGATAAAATCGTAGTGGAGGGCGGAAGACAGCTGAACGGTGAGGTTAAGATCAGCGGTGCCAAAAATGCCGCCCTGCCGGTTCTCGTGGCGGCTCTTCTGACTGACGGTTGGAACACCTTTAAAAACGTACCGGACTTGCGGGATATCGACAGCACCCGCCAACTCTTGACACACCTCGGCGCCGCGGTCGAGCGATCAGGCGACACAGTGCGGATCAATGCCGCCGGGCTCAACAACCCCGAAGCGCCTTATGATATCGTGCGAAAGATGCGGGCCTCGATCCTGGTATTAGGGCCGTTGGTAGCCCGGTTGAAACGGGCCCGGGTGTCGCTGCCGGGCGGATGCGCCATCGGCGCCCGTCCGATCAACCTGCACCTTAAAGGACTGGCGGCGTTGGGCGCTGCCATTGATCTCGACCACGGTTACGTCGAGGCCAAAGCCGATCGGCTGACCGGCGCCGACATCTATTTCGATATTCCTACCGTCACGGGTACGGAAAACCTCATGATGACGGCTGTTCTGGCCCGCGGCACTACGGTTCTCAGAAACGCGGCGCGTGAGCCTGAGATCGTTGCGCTGGCGGACCTGCTGGCCGGGATGGGGGCCCGCATCGAGGGGGCCGGAACCTCGATTGTTACGATCCAGGGAGTCGACGCCTTGCATCCGACCACATTCACCGTCATTCCCGACCGGATCGAAGCCGGCACCTTTATGGTCGCTGCGGCCCTGACGCGGGGGCAGGTTACGCTGCGCGGCTGTGAACCGTCACACCTTGAGGCCTGCATCGACAAGCTAAAACTCGCCGGAGCCAAAATCAGCGTCGAGGACAAAGGTCTGACGGTTGCCGGCGGTGACGCCTTCAACAGTGTTGATGTCAGGACACAGCCGTACCCAGGCTTTCCGACCGACATGCAGGCGCAGTTCATGGTTCTGATGTCGGTGGCCAACGGCCTGAGCGTCATTTCGGAAACTATTTTCGAAAATCGTTTCATTCATGTCAGCGAACTGCGACGCATGGGGGCCGATATCCGCGTTACAGGCAATACGGCGGTTGTGCGGGGAGTTTCTCATCTGTCGGCCGCACCGGTGATGGCCTCCGACCTGAGGGCCAGCGCATCTTTGATTCTGGCAGGCCTTGTGGCCAAGGGCTCGACCGAAGTCAGTCGGGTCTACCATCTGGATCGCGGGTACCAGGCCATTGAAAAAAAGTTTGCCGCCCTCGGGGCCGCCGTCAGACGGCTGCCGGCCTAGTGATGGTCTTGAATGTATATGCACGACCGCTCATCCCGCTGGCGCTTTCCTTTATGGTCGGCCTTGTCGGGGGGCTTTTTTTAACGGGATTCGAGCCCGCGGTTCTGGTT
>JBATHN010000865.1:0-1632 GCA_049666885.1 Desulfobacterales bacterium | reverse complement strand
AACCGATCGACTGCGGTGTGCCTACGATCCGGTCCTCACCTCGCCGGACCGGATTATCGCATTCATCGAACGTCTCGGCTACCATGCGGCCATACCCGGTGAAGGGGGCCGGGCCAAGGAGAAGCGGTGGGAGACGATCCGATTCGCCGTTGCCACCTTTCTGACAATGAACGTGATGATGATGTCATTTGCCCTCTATTCCGGTTTTTTCAGTTCACTTGCCCCGGATGCGGTGGCCAACCTGTCGTGGCCGATTTTCATAATGGCCACCGTCGTCATGGTGTACGGCGGGAAGTTTATCTTCGTAAAAGCCGTGGCCGGTTTTTCAAATGCCGCCTTCAGTATGGAAACCCTGATCGCCATCGGGGCTTCCAGTGCCTACCTATACAGCATTTTCAACCTGGCACGGGGTAATATCCACCTTTACTTTGATACGGCGTCCATGTTGATCACCTTAGTTTTGCTGGGTAAACTGCTGGAACGGAATGCCAAGGAAAAGGTTCTCGAGGACCTGGAGGCCTTTTTTACACTGAAACCAACCAAGGTAAAGATCTGCAGTCGCGAGCACCCGGAAGGGCGGTACGTTTCGGCGGAGTACCTGCGCAAAGATGACCTGTTCCTGCTCGATGACGGTGAAATTGCACCGGCCGACGGCCTGGTGATCGACGGAGACGGATTGGTGGATGAATCTTCATTGACCGGTGAGGCCCAGCCCATCCCAAAGCGCTCGGGCAGCTCCATCCGCAGTGGGACCAGGGTCAGTCGCGGCAGTTTCAAGGTGAAGGCCCTTGCGGTGGGGGAAGATTCGACCCTGGGTCAGATGATGCGGATCATCGAGCAGACCCTCGCACAGAAAACCGCCTTTGAAGGGAAAACGGACCGGTTGCTGAAAGGGTTTGTGCCGCTTATCATTCTGCTCTCAATCGGTGCGGCCATTTTCGGATTTTTCATGGGATTGGATCCCGGTGATTACCTGATTAGGGCGGTCACGGTTTTGGTAATATCTTGTCCCTGCGCTCTTGGAGTGGCCATACCGCTGGCACGCGTGGCCGGCATTTCGGTTGCCGGGCGCAACGGCATCCTGGTGCGGGATTTTGCAGCCTTTGAACAAGCCCAACGGATCGACACCTTCGTGTTCGACAAAACCGGCACCCTGACCGAAGGCCGCTGGCAGTTGCTGGCCGTCCGGTCCCTATCCGAAACGAAGGCCGATCGCCTCGTGGCGCTGGCGGTGGCCCTCGAAAAGAATTCGGATCACCATGTCGCCGTTGAGCTCAAGCGCTGGGCAGCAGAGCACGGCATCGAGCCGGCGGACGTCATCGACATTCGGAATGCGCCAAACGGTATATCCGGACGTGCCGGCGATGAGACGGTCAAGATCGGGTCCGCCGGTTTTCTCGCCCTCGAAATTGCAGCGTCCGCGCCCCTGCCGGAAATCGATCCGCAGGATTTCGACGCCGAGCCCACGACGGTTTACATGAGCGTCGGCGGCCGGTTAGGCGCTTTTCTGATTTTCGGTGACACGATCAGGAGCGGTGCCCGCAAGACCGTCGCAGAACTGAAAAATTTCGGGTATGCCTTGGCAGTGGTTTCAGGCGACGACGCGGCGGTTACGCGACGGATTTCAAGATC
>JBATHN010000864.1:0-3407 GCA_049666885.1 Desulfobacterales bacterium | reverse complement strand
TTGATCGGGAAAGATCAGATATCACGCGGTCTGCAACAAGACGAAAGTCTGAATCATTCCGTCGTACGGCTAGCGCAAAAGGCTCAAAGGAGAACACCGTGGACTTGATCACAAAGTTCATTGGGTCCTGCTCTTCTGATGCGATACCAATGAGTACGACCTGGTCAGAAGAAAAGGCGTCGATTTTCTTCTGCCGTAGCGCTTCGATGCTTTCTTTTGTTGAATTGAACAGGATGACTTTCGCATCAGTCGATGTTTCTCGAATTAGTTTTTCCAGTTCGGCGGCAGTCGTTGTGCCTTTTACGACCCCTATTTTCGTGCCATCAAAACCTGATTCAAAAGCCTTATTATCCTTCAAGGTCATCAGTGAAGCGCCGGTGACAAATGTCAGTTGAGTGAAGTCGACAATTTCGCTGCGGGATAGTGTTTTAGTGGTTGAGCCGCATAATATGTCGATTTTGTTATCGTCCAGGGCTTTAAATCGTCCTCCAGCCGTCACGGGAACATATTCGACCTTTACATCCCCACCAATTTTCTTTCCAACCTCAGCGACAATTTCCTTACAGATATCGATAGAATACCCGGCCGGTGAGCCGTCTTTGTCTAAAAATGACATGGGTGGTTGAGATTCACGATAGCCGATTCTGATTTTACCGGATTTTTTTATCTGTTGAAGGGTTCCTTTGAATTCCTGAGCAGATAGCGGGCTGGTCATAAAAAAGATCAATAAGATGATTGTCAGTTTACCTTTCATAGTGTTTTTCTCCAGGATTCTTGTGATTTAAGTGAAAGTGTTATCCCTTTTCCAAATTCACTCAACCGGTCCGGGCGCCTCGACCACCGGCAAAGATTGCGTATCCTCCTGCAACCAGACCTCGAGCAACTTATACCCCACGGACAGGATAACCGCTCCAATAAAAAGGCCCAGAAAACCGAAAGAAATAAACCCGCCGATGGCACCGAGAAAGATCACCAACATGGGCACCGAGGCCCCGCGTCCCATAAGCACCGCCTTCAGGGGGCCATCCGATAGGGTCAACAGCACGAGCCAGACGGTGAGCACGACCGCCGTCAGTGTACTCATCTTCGAAAATGCGTAAATGATCACCGGAATAATCACCGGCCCGATTCCGATTTGTATGATCGCCAAAATGAGACATAGGAGTGCCCAAAGGCCGGCAGCGGGAATTCCAGCCACGGCAAACCCCAAACCTGCCAGCAGGGACTGTATAATCGACACGCCGATGATTCCCTTGACCACGCTGCGGACCGTTTTCACCGAAATTTCGGCAAAATCAGCCCCGCGGTCTCCTGCCAGACGCACGAAGAGGCTGTTGGCCATCAGCCCACCACTTTTCGCCGTGGCCATGAGAACTCCGGCAATAATAAGAGAGATAGCAAACATCAACAGGCCCACGGCCGTGCCGAAGAACATGTTCAATAGCCATTTTGCAATTGCTTTTACCTGGGGTTCGAATTTAATTAAAGTGGATTCAAGATTGTCGGAAGTCTTTTGCCACAGGTTTTTCAAATACTCGCCGATGAAGGGCAAGTTGCCGACGCCTTCCGGCGGTGGCGGTACCTTAAGCTCACCGTTCCCCAGTTTCGTGTTGAGAGTCTTTAAACTGTCGACGCTGGAAACCGCCAATTGGACGCCCGGTATAATAATGATCAGCAGAGCGGAGAGTGTCATGATGGCAGCGGTCAATTTACGGCGGTCACCCAGCTTCGCGTTGAGCTTCTGGTAGACGGGATATAGGGCAACGGCAATGGTGATCCCCCAGATGATTGGCGATACAAAGGGTCTGAGTATCTGAAAACACCAGGCCACTAGCACGGCCAGAACGCCGAGCCGGATAGCGATATCGATAGCCACGCCTGTAGGGGATACTTTTCTTTCGGTTTTTCCGGATATGTCCATTTTTCAATTCCCTGTTTGACTTTTTGGTTGGTGGTTATCATGCTTGTTCCAAAATTACCACCACCATACAGAAAACACGGCATTATTTTTTGTGCCTTTGCTCTCAAGTAAAATCTAAAAATCTGTTGACCTCGGGGTCGAATTCAATCACTTGAAAAGGCGCCGTGGATAGGGGACTGGATACGGGTATTAATATATTGACTGTAGATGTTGGACGGGTATTGATATATTGATGGAGTTGGTACGTTACATTCACCTAAACCCATTGCGTGCCGAGCTTGTGACGGATTATAAAAGTTTAAAGGGATTCAGCTATGCTGGGCACTGTGCTTTGATGGGCAGATGCCATCATGATTGGCAAAACACGGAATATATAACCGGATATGGTTGAAGCCCGCAGCGTGCTATTCTACTGGGCAGCACAGGAACTTGGCATCAGCACCGCGGCGCTTTCCAAAAGGCTTGGCATTTCACAACCCACTGCCAGCCAATCGGTAAAACGGGGCGAAAATATTGTTAAAGAAAAAGGACTTAAGCTGATGGGATGACTTATACCAATATATCAATACCCCCAAAAACCACCTTAACTTGATAAATCTAACTATTGAAAAACACTAATTGCCTATAATTGTCAATATTTTAATGTAGTTATTTAACAATGGTAAGGAATATTCTCTAATAGATCCTTTGCCAATCATGGCCCTGCTGGCAGCTGAAGAGCTTAAACGGGTAAGTGTAGATGTAGAATTACCTGTGCATGAAAAACGATCACCATCGCATGTACCATTTACTATTCCTGAACCAAACAAATTAATTTGGTCACCATTAACTGTTCCGTTTATATCGATATTATTTTGTGTTGCGGTACACCAAGGCTGAGGAATCGCAAATAAACCCGAGAAATGGATCTTATTTGCATTTATAGTACCTGTTCTGGTAAAAGTGCCATATTCACCCACGTCTATATCATAACTAATATTACACACATTTTGTTGAATAGTTACTGTGTCAGTTCCGCTAAAAGTATCAGTCTCACAATCTCCGTAAAGACAACAGGTAATGGTTACAGTTTCTGAGGCATACCAATTTCCGGCAATGTTAGTGCATGGAGCGCATGGTAAATCACTACCATTGCAATCTTGATCGATTCCATCTCCACAGATTTCGGTGGCGTTTGGATTTATACTGGGATCCGAATTGTTACAATCTCCCTGGTCTATTGTAAAACCATCCTTATCCTCATTTTTCGAAAAATCAGGTAATTCATCTGAAATTAGTTGAACTGCTTGATCCCAACGTCGAGCTCAGTCGTTGTGAGTACTGCGGTCGGTTGAAGCGTCATTTTTGAGCCACAACAGCGATCCAGAGCCTGATTTTTTTCAGAGCCCATCTTTTGTTCCGCGACTTCCGTGTCGTGTGCAGTCTGTGCGCACAGCCAATACCTGTTTGAATAGGCCGAAAAATTACACAACCGTAGATTGGTGTC
>JBATHN010000863.1:0-4970 GCA_049666885.1 Desulfobacterales bacterium | reverse complement strand
CGCAGGCTAACTTTTTCCAGGACAATCCGATGGGTATGTTTGTGATAAAAGCGGGTGCCTTGATGCGAAAAATCTTGAGCTTCCTAACTCCTGGGTCTTCGCCTTCATGATACGTCAGCAGGTCTATGTCGTACCCGGCATCGCAAAGGGTTTCGACAAGAAGTTTGACGGCAATAGGTGTTCCCCGCTCCTGATAAAAAGGTTCCGGCGCTGCAAGCAATATTCTCATCGTTTCTAATATTTAAGAGTTTTCTTCCCTTCAAAGCAGGCGATTTTTCATATACCATCTGATCGTTTCCGTAATGCCTTTTTCTTCATCCCAAGCAGGCACATAGCCCAACTTGGTTTTTGCTTTCGTATAATCGAATGCTCGGTTGTGAGTAAAAAACCCGACGCGTCGGCGAAAAAGAGGCGGTCTGATACCAAAGGGTTTGCACATCAATTCGCATAAAAAACCGGCCAGCCAAACCGGACCGACCGGCACTTTAAGGTCTGGTAGCTTGACACCGCCGATGCCGGCTATGAGTTCGCAAAGCCGGTTCAGTGTCATCGGTTGTCCGGAAGCGATATTGAAAACCTCCAAATGAACATTTTCTCGCGGTGCAACTGCGCACAAAAGAAAAGAGTCGATCTGGTCCTCTATGTATCCCAGGTGAGCCAGCGTATCGCCGGCTCCGATCATGACAAATTTCTTATTAAGGATCGCCCTGAAAAGTTTTAACATGCGGCGGTCGCCTGGTCCATAGACCATTGCAGGTCGATTGACGGTTACGACCATGCCGTCGTTCGAAAGAGTCTTCCCCCAGTCGAGGATGGCCAGTTCACCCCCGAGTTTCGTTTCATGGTACTCGTCCATAGGATTGAATGGTGTCGTCTCTGTGGCCGGAATTTCTTTGACATCTCCCAGCACACCAACGGTGCTGCAATGCACAAACCGCTCCGCCCCCATGCGCCCGGCTGTCTGCGCCAACCTGAGGGCACCATAAAGGTTGGCCTTTTCATATAAAAGCCTTGGATATCCGACTTCCTGGAACATGGCGGCAAGGTGAAACACGATGTCGATCCCTTTCAGAATGTCGTTCCAAGAATCGTCGCCGGTCAAATCCAGTACGAACGACCGGTGTCCCTTCCCACGAAACGCCTCAGCCTCCTTTGGATAAAGAACCGTAACGGCAGGGTCCAGTCCATAGCTGACGAGCCGATTGAAAAGCGCCCCCCCGATAAAACCGGCCGCACCGGTGACGAGAATTTTTTTATTCTTCAGTGCCGAATATTTTTCAGGCAACTGACCCGCGTGGCCGTTGACAGCTGTAGTCGAATTCATCGGTGTCATTGCTTTTCCGAACCCTGCAGAATAACCAAACTGGTATACATCTTTTTCTTCCAGAAAAGCCGCTTCACCGTTGTACATCTGCATGCATAGGTGAACCCGGCTTTTACCATCATGTTTTTTAGTTCCCGGGCACTGTAGAATCTGACTCGATCTCTAAGTATCCATTCGTGTACCATTATCCAAATGCGTGTTATTGCCGAGCCCGTAGTGTCTCGCTCTATAAAGTAAACCGTCCCGTCGTCGCTCAAACAACGGCGCATTCTTTCTATGGACCCAATTGGATGTGTAAAGTAATGGAGCGTGTGGGCGCATATAACCGCGTCAAATTTTTTATTGTCGAGAGCATCTATTTCAAACTTTTCCCAGTCTGCATTGATAAACTCCAGGCCGGTGGTTTTTTCTTTTTCGGAAGCATCTCTTGCTGATCTCACCATCTGAGATGACAAGTCGATTCCGACGCCGTGCCGAATCAAGTTTTCCTTTTTGAGCTGTCTGAGGAGCCAACCGGTAGCGCATCCGATGTCGAGAACGGATTCACACGCTGTTTTTGCAATCAGGTGCAGCAACATCTGATTGCTGGCCTTGTACCAGCCGGAGAGACGGTTTTTTTCATAACCGGCCGACAGCTTGTCAAATTCAGCTTTTGTGGAATTCAGCTTTTCCGAATGTCTAATGGCATTCATGGCATTCAAACGTCATTAGGATTTGAGCCGCAACCACCTCAGCCGTATTTGCTTGGTCAAAAAATCGGCGAACCCGATGTAGCGCGCAAACGGTTTTATTTTGACTCTCGGATTCTCCAATTGGCCAACGATTTGCCTCAACGGGGCTTTCTCGTCCAGTTCGCCCTCGAGGCAAAAACCGCAGGTCCCGAATCTACTCAATTCATTCGCTATCGGCAAAGGATCGCTTCCGGGTAAAATTCGGATCCCCCTTTTTTGTGTCAATCGAAAAATGCCGGGATACGGAAGCAATTTTGAACGTCCACCATTGTCACCGATCCAAAAGTTGTTTTCCCACGTATCTATCAGGTTCTCCACAACGGACTTTCGTTTTCCGATCCACTTGCCAAAACCCCATGGCACGATGGCGATTCCACCCGATGCCCGGATATTCTTTATGATTTTTTCAATTTCTGATCCCCCCTTGACTTTATGATTCGGTAAATACCCCAGAACCTCCAAGCCTTCTTCACTGATAACCTGGCTGCCGAGTATCAGATAAACACTCCGGTTGTCGGACGTCCGGGCGACCAGTGTGTTCCGCTCCTCTGTCGCGGCGATGACCCACTTCTTCGAAGATAGTGACTCAAACCGGGAACGCAGATCCTCGTCCCCAATCCCGGCAACGAGCAGAACGGCTGTACAGCCATGTGAACCCCCGATTTGGGACGCTGCCTTATTTAGATTGCCTTCGGCGCTCGTCAATACATCGTCGATGCCAAAGATTTTATGCCAATGGACATGGGTATCGATTGCAATCACATCACAATTTTCTCCACCGTGTATTCTTTTCGACCTCGACTGTTGAAAAAGACGATAATTTCCCCCAACAAACCGGCGCTGGAAACCAGAACGCCCATAATCATCAGCAGCAGCGAAACAAAAAGTGACGGACGATTACCGATAGAAACATCGAAGAAAAATCGCTGGATGAAGAGAACGATCAAGGATATCAGACCCAATAGTGAGATAAAGGCTCCAACAGCGCTGAAGAATCGCAGCGGCTTGCTGGAAAAACGCGAGTTAAAAAAGATCGCGAAGATCTCGATTAGCCGAATGAGGTAATCTGTTGGGCTGTAAAAGAACCGCGCTTTGGGAGTTATCGAACCCTCAACGGGCACTTCCTTGATTCTATATCCCTTGGTCGCCGCAAAAACAGGCAGAAAACGAAGAACATCGCCGAAAAAGTCCATTTCTTCCAGAATCTCTCTGCGGCACATTTTTGGCGAGCAGCCGATATCGTGGAAGTCATTCTTTGTAAGAAGGCCGACAAGCCGATTGAAAATGAGCGAGTAAAGGCGGTTGGGAAAGCGCGTTCCCCCCTTTTGCCGCCATGGGATAATGACATCGACCGAGGCGTCGGTATGGTTGATTAGTCTGTCCATCGAATCCTCTGTAAGCTCCTGGTGTGAAGCGCCGATCAGCAGCCAGTCTCCGCGAGTTTCCTTTGTTATCGCCCTCAAACAATCGGCCTTGGAGAAACGAATGCGAAACTCAAAAATACGCAATCGATCATATAATTCCCGTATATCGGAAAGACAGGCTCTGATAAAATCACCCGTACCGTTGGCTACGATCAGGATTTCATGAGCCAGGCCGCTTTGAACCAAAACCCGATCCATAGCCTTTACGTAATCAACGAAACCTCGGTGCTCGGACTCTAATATGATGATCACGGAAACCATACAGTTTCAGTTATCCTCTATAACCGCAATTTCTTTCATCTCGATGTCAGGAGCATGAGCCTGGGCTCGAAAGTTCCAGTTTCTGAATATTTCTCCAAGCACGCCGAGATAGATCATGTGTATGACGGCGACCCCGCACAGTGCTGCAGCTATGAAGAAAAACATCGATTTGCCGGCGGTCCATTGATGAATAAACGCCAGTGTGCTCAGGGCACCGAAAAGGATGGTCAGCAGTGCAAAAGGCAGTGCGCAGTAAACAAAACCCTTCAATGGTTGCGTTGAAAAGCGGATGATCAGGTTCATGGCAAAAATATCGCTGAAAACCTTGTATATTCGGCCGGGTCCGTACTTTGAAATTCCATATCGGCGTGGATGATGCTTCACGGGTATTTCTGTAACTCGGGCTCCGGTCATGCTCGCCAGGGCCGGGAAAAATCGGTGCATTTCTCCATAGGCATTGATCGCCTTGATGGTCTTTGCTTGATAGGCCTTTAATGAGCATCCGTAATCGTGCAGCCGAACACCGGTTGTCGCGGATATGATATGATTGGCAACGATCGAAGGAAAAACCCTTGATAAATGGTCTTTACGGTTTTTCCGCCAGCCGCTTACAATGTCGTACCCTTCTGCCATCTTTTTCAATAAACGGGGGATGTCGTCCGGATCATTCTGAAGGTCCCCATCCATTGTGACGATGATCTCGCCTCGGGCATGCTCAAAACCGGCGACCATGGCGCTGGTCTGGCCAAAGTTTCGACGTAATTTGATGGCCTTTATCCACCCGCCCGCCAACCCTTCGATGATGGCCCATGTCCGGTCCGTGGAACCGTCGTCGATCAGAACAATTTCATACGAAAAATCAAACTGATCAGCTGTTTCCAGTATTTTGTCTACAAGGCTCGCCACCGAGTCTTCTTCATTATGAAGCGGTATGACGATACTCAAGTGGATTGGAGCGTTTTCCTCGTTTTTTTTCATTGCGCCGCCGGCCTCATTGCAAAGAAGATTCTCAGCACCTCTTACTAATGCGGCAAAAAGTATGCAGACATGGTTTCTGACTTGTAGAAATAAATATTTTCCGCATCTCCCCGCCTGTTTCGGGACAGGTCGGCGTCAATCACGCCTTGGGCGTGACAGGTCCGGAATCGCTTGTGCGGCATACAGAACCGTCTGCCTCCGCGCAATGCCGCTGGTTTCCTTGAACTTGCGAAAAATTGCACATTTCTGGAT
>JBATHN010000862.1:0-13605 GCA_049666885.1 Desulfobacterales bacterium | reverse complement strand
AGATCAAGGATTGCGAATTTCGAGGAATGAGGCGTACTTATGGTACGCCGCAGTGACGAGAAATGAAGCGTAACGCAGATATCGGGCTTTTTACGAATCCGTCAATTTTAACCGGTGCTACGTGATCCACAGGGTAAGTGAAGGAATACAGGTTGTCCCCAGACAAATTTCCATACGAACCAACCGGTGCCTCGAACCCGAGCGCCGATCCAGCAGATAACCCGCGATGACATTCGACCCTGCACTGCACCCAGCGTCCGATTCGATCCGGTCGCAGTGGTGGTTTCTGTTGCGTGGCGACCGGATCCTGGTCCGACGGGGTGAGGGTGCGTCCGTCCTTCCTTTTTTTACCGATGTGTCCTTCGTCGAGGCCGGCTTGAAGCACCGGCAGTACCTCGGATGTCTGAACGACATCGATTGCTACACCGCCGAGCTGGCATCCGAGGAAAGGGAATTTCCAGGTGCCGAATTGCGGCGGGTGAGGCAACTTTTGGGTGCGGTCGACGACGAGATGGCGGCCGTTGCCGGAAGGGCCAACCAGATGATTCACTGGGCGCGGACCCATCAGTTCTGCGGCTGCTGCGGGCATGTGACCCGAGACGCCGAGAATGAACGCGCCAAGATTTGCCCGGCCTGCGGGCTCATCAACTACCCCAGGGTTTCGCCGGCTATTATCGTCGCGGTCCTCAATGCCGGCCGCATTCTTCTGGCCCGCTCGACGCGGATCGGTGCCAGTTTTTACAGCGTCCTGGCTGGATTCGTTGAACCGGGGGAAACTCTGGAGGAATGTGTCAGCAGGGAGATATGCGAAGAAGTCGGTCTGAGGGTCACGGACATCCGTTACTTCGGCAGCCAGCCGTGGCCGTTTCCGAATACGCTGATGGTGGCCTTCACCGCCCGATACGCCGGAGGTGAGATCCGTTTGAATCCAGCGGAGATCGCTGCCGCCGACTGGTTTTCCGCCGACGCGCTGCCGCCGGTTCCCGGTCGATGGAGCATTTCCCGCCGGCTGATCGACTGGTTCGAAAAAACAGAAGGGAGACGGTAAGCGGCGTATGGTTTGAGACCAAAGTCAATCGGGCGCGCCGGTTTCACTTCCGGTTTTCTTCGGCCATGACCTCGTTCATCCAGGCCGTGATGAGTTGCATGGCGACCGACTTGGTCTCCGGCAGCAAAATGGCCTTGTTGTTTTTGTCCGTAACCGACCGGATGTAAGGGTGGTTCTCGAATTCGTCGATGAAGACATTATCGATGATAAACTGATTGAAGGCCTTTGAATCTTCGATAGGTTCCCCGCTCTGCACTTTTTTGCGATACATGGCCTTGGTGTACTGCTTCAGTTTTGGAATCACTTTATCTCTGAAGTGCTGGACCTGTTCGGTCCGGATTCCCAGGTGATCGGACAGTTGATCGGCCAGAGACTGATCGGCCTGGCCGGCCTGGCGGTCGACGAGCTGTTTGACCCGCAGGTCGGACAATTCCGGAGCCAACAGTTTGACGAGAAAAAGCATGACGCTCTTGTTTGCCTTCAGGTCATCGAGGGCGTAGTTCGACAGCACCCTCGGCAGCTCCTCCTGAAGGATCGTTTGAATCCGGTTTTCGACTGGTTCGTTGGGGGTCGCAGCGTGAGCGAGCAGCGCGAACCGTCGGTTCAGGAACGGAATGATCTCGGTGGCGAACGTCTCCGCATCCTCCGGGTCGATCCCTAAATGACCGGCCAGCTTCAGCAGTTTATCGGATGGTGGATCAGGCGAAACGATGTCGTTTGTCATAGTGGCCGAAAGAATAAGCGCAGGCTTGAAAGGGTCAGCCGCGGCACCGGAGGTAAGACCAACCGGCACCGGTGTCACCCTTGGTTTCAGAATCGGAGATATGAAATTTGACCTCATTTCACGGTCTTTGTCAAGTGCCGCCATCGGCTGACAGCTGCGACCAGTTACAATTCCCGCTGGAATCAAAATCCGGTCGCTTGCGTCCGGTGCCTGGATTGGTTTCGAGAAGGCCTCCCGGAAATCGACCGGAAGCACTCCCCTAAACGGACATCAATTAGAACAGGCCCTTATTGCCTGGAGAAGGTGTGAATTTCAAAATATTGAAAAATTTTAGAAGACTTTATAGGAAACCTACGGCAAGTGGGCGAGATGCCTGCGCGGTTGACAATATATTTGACCCATAGACGGCAGAGGCAAAGGCAATCGACGGCCATTTACACCCCATAAACCGCTTTTTTCGGGAGCCCCAAAAGTGATGCCATACGACAGCCTGAAACCGAACTGCTTCCCGAAATTGCTTGTAAAACAGCTCAAATTGGTCGCGCAAATATTTACCAATACGCTCACCCGAAAACGCGCGGAGGCAGAGTTGCGCGAAAGCGAAGCGCGTTTGAGTTTAGCGACAGATGCCGCGGGGGTGGGCTTGTGGATCATGGAGATTGCCACCGACAATGTCTGGGTCACACCCAAAACCCGGGAGCTGGTTCATTTTGCTCCGGATGCAGAGCTTAACTATAAAACTTTCTTAAAAGCCATTCATCCAGAGGATCGTGAGCGGGTCGATCAGGTAGTGCAACAGGCCCTCCAATCCGACGGAAAATTTGAGATCGATTACCGGATTGTCCTTCCCGATGAAAGCACTCGATGGATAGCCGCAAGTGGGCAACGGTTTCTGAAATCAACTGGTGAACTGGATCGTCTGATGGGTGTGTCGATCGACATCAGCGAGCGCAAGCGCATGGAAGGCGAACTCAAAAAGCGGCTGAAGGAAATCGAAGAACTGAAGCAACGACTCGAAAATGAGAATTTGTACCTTCGCAAAGAACTCAGGGAGCAAAAGGGTTTCGATAAAATCGTGGGGGACAGCAAGGCGATAAGGTCAGTTATAAATGCGGCTAAGCAGGTCGCCTCCACCGATGCCACCGTGCTGCTTCTCGGTGAAACCGGGACCGGTAAGGGGATGGTGGCCAACGCCATCCATCAAATGAGCGCCCGCAAGGACCGTCCGCTCGTCACGGTGAACTGCTCGGCCCTGCCCCAAAACCTCATCGAAAGCGAACTCTTCGGACGTGAGAAAGGCGCCTTCACGGGCGCACATGTCCGGCAGGCGGGGCGATTCGAGGTGGCCGACGGCGGGGGGGACGATCTTTCTCGATGAAATCGGCGAAATGCCCCTGGAGCTCCAGTCAAAGCTCCTGCGGGTTCTTCAGGAGGGTGAGTTCGAAAGGCTTGGCAGCGCCAAGACGGTTAAGGTGAACGTCAGGGTGATTGCCGCAACCAGCTGTGACCTCAAACAGGAAATCCGCAAGAAGCGCTTCCGGGAGGACCTGTTTTACCGGCTCAATGTTTTCCCCATATCAATTCCGCCCCTCAGGCAGCGAACCGAAGATATCCCGCTGCTGGCCCGTTACTTCACGGAAAAATATGCCGGCAGGATGGACAAACCGATCGAGAGTGTCCCCAAAGCCACGATAAAGACGTTTTAGGCGTATAATTGGCCGGGCAATGTCAGAGAACTGGAGCACGTCATCGAACGCGCTGTGATTATCACCGCCGGAACCTCGCTTATAATGACCGACCAACTGATACCGTCTCTACCCGGCGATTCAAATGACGAACCTTTAAAGGACCTGGCCGCCGCGGAACGCGAGCATATCCTGAAAGTTCTCCAAGAGACCGGCTGGAGGATCGAGGGGCCGTCCGGGGGCGCCGTGATCCTGAAACTCCACCCGAGCACCCTGCGCTCCCGGATCAAGAAACTGGGTATCCACCGCCCGGCATAAAACGCTTTTACTAAACCCGCCCACCGCGATATGCCGCAGTTCCGCTAAATATCGTGGGACAAGCCATCCCCCCATCTTCCACGCACAGTTGGGTTGCATACTCAAAAAAACAATTATTCTAATAACATGTAAATTTAAATCGTTGTTCATTCCTGTGGCACGCTTCTTGGTTACCTCGGGTCAGACCGAATTGTAATCGATATTCCCGTAGACATAAATACAGCACCTTGCCGGCAGGTCAAAACACCTCTGGAAAGTTCTGGTTCTCCCGTCTCATGACTACGAGGTAGGTAATACGTTGAATACGCCCAAAAAGTTACACGAACTCGGACAAAGCCTTTGGCTCGACCACATCACGCGTGATCTGCTGAACAAAGACGTGCTCATGCACTTAATCGAAGAGGGGTCCATAACGGGCCTGACCTTCAACCCGAGTTTCTTCAATTGTGCCATCAAGAACAGCTCGGCCTATGATGCCGCCATCCGCAAAAAACTAAAAGAGGACAAGCTGGGGTAAGAACTCTTATATGAACTCGCGCTGGAGGACCTCAGGCATGCAGCCGACCTACTCAGGCCGATATACGACCAAACCGACGGCTTGGACGGATGGGTGTCGCTGGAGGTATCGCCCCTTCTGGTCCATGACACGGAATGCACCCTCGCTGCGGCCAAGGATCTCTATGCCCGGATGCGACGTCCCAATATTTTCATCAAGATTCCCTGCACCTATGAAGGACTGCCTGCCGTGGAAGAAGCGATCTTTGCCGGTATACCGGTCAATGTGACCCTCCTGTTCTCTCGGGAGCACTACCTGGCGGCGGCCGGAGCGTTCCTGTGCGGCATCGAGCGGCGCATCGCCGCCGGGCTCAAGCCAAAAGTCGGCTCCGTCGCCTCGATGTCTGTCAGCCGCTGGGATGCCGCTGTCATGGACAGGGTTCCGGATCCACTGCGCAATAAACTTGGTGTCGCCGTCGCCCGGCGCACCTACAAGGCCTACCGCGATCTGTTGAGTTCGCCGCGCTGGCAGCAGGTGCACAACGAGGGCGTCCGGCCGCAGAGGCTGCTGTGGTCCGACACGGAAACCGTTGACTCCGGAACCTCGGGCGACTTTTACATCAGAGACTTGACAGCACCTTTTTCAATCATCACCCTGTCCGAACGTACCTTGAAGGCCCTAACGGATTGCATCGATCTCGGTATGTCGATGCCGGCAGACGGCGAGGGCTGCGAAGCCGTGCTTGGCTGCTTCGCGCAGGCCGGCATCGACATCGATGTCCTGTCTGCCGAATTCCAGGTCGAAGACGCCGTGTCAGCGGTCAAATCCTGGATCGAGCTGATGTCGGAAATCGCCTCAAAGAGCGCCTCTCTCGTGCAGGCCGAATGGTCAACGACCACCGGGCGGCCCGCGCATCGGGAAGGTGCCGCGGGTCGCCGAAAGGATGGGACGCATATGAATCATCGATAACCCCCCAGCTTTGCTGTGGAGACTTCCAACGTTTGACAGTTTCAGGAGATAGCCAATACATGAGACGATGATTAAGATGAAACAATTTAACGACAACCAAGCAGGAGGAGAACCAAATGTCGAAGGAAAAAGTCAGGCAATTAACAGGGGTTATGGCATCTATTTTTTCGCATATCGGTCACATTTCGAAGGAGGAAGCGAAAAAAATCAGTGGTTTGGGTGAGAATGAATTTAACGAGGCCTATGAAAAGGCCGCCGGCATCAGCGGCAGGATTCTCAAAGCTGAAGGCAATAAAATGGACGCCTTTATGGAGCACTTCGCCAAAGAGATCGACGAGTACTTTAGCCATTACGGCGGCAAAATGTTGAAATAGCCGGCTGCATGAATGGAGGGATGACAATGAAAAAAAGAGACATTTGTATATTTTTGGCACTGTTATTATTGATACTGGGCTTGGGGCATTCGACAGCTACTGCATCTGAGGATGCGGAGTCAATCATGTGTGACAACGGGGTGGTTCAAATCGGTGATTTTTTCCAAACCGTTCAGGACAAGTGTGGCGAACCCGACAAGAAAGAGGGCAAATTCTGGCGTTACAATCCCGGTCCTTCCGAACCGGTTTACACGGTTGAGTTCGACGATAACGGCAAAGTCGTCCGGATAATAGAGGACCAAGGGGGCAGCTGATCGTGCTGCCAGAGATAGAGAGCCCGAAGGAAAAAAGATGACCGACACAGACACTACTATCCCTATCGAGTTCGAAAGGAGATGAGAAAGGATGAAACGATACATTTTAACAACAAAAATCTTGGTGGCTCTGGTAGCTGCCTTCATGACGGCCCAGTCCGGCACCGCCGCGGCAGCAGAACCGAAGCCGATAATCGTTCAGGTGCTGTTCGTGCAGAATGCCGAGGCCGTTGTCTTTGACAAGGGAACGCTCACCCTTAAAAACGTGAGCCCCATGACGGTTTTTTTCTCCGACCGCCCGGTGCGCATCGCCGGGCATTTCAACACAAAAGACGAGTTCGTGCCGCTTTGGGATGAGGGCAAGGACAGCTTCCTCAAGGACCCCCCCAATGCCACCGTGTCGATGTATGAGAAAGGCAGGGAGCAGCTCGAGGACGTGGTCGTCAAGCTGAGCAAGCCCCGGCTCGCGGGCAAGGATCTGACATACGACATCACGCTCATCGAGGGGAAGCTGCCGAAATCGGGCGGGGCCTGCTCGGTCTTCATCGACATCATCGGGCTGCCGTTCACACCGCTCTCCTTCGCCGGCGTTGCACGGCGGACGGCTTATCGAACGGTGATGTGGGACGATGCGGCCACGTCTGCGGCTGCAACCGCTGCCATGGCGGCCTATCCGACCAACGTCACCGTAAATGAAACCGTGACGCCGCCGCCCGCACCGGCCGTGACCAACAGTCAGGCCGAGGCCGTCGCACGCCTCAAGGAGCTCAAGTCGCTGCAAAAACAGGGGCTGATCACGGAGGCTCAATATCAGGAAGAATCTCAAAAGCTTTTGAATCAGATCGTGGAATGAGGAAGTTGACGCTTAAACGAAAGATAATTATAAATGCAAATTTTTGTGAGGAAGGATTGACCCATGAAAAAAGGACTATTGGTTACGAGTATTTTGATGACGGTGTGGTTGACACAGGTCGGCTTTATGCCCACTGCGGCTCAGGCAGTTGAGAACACGAAGAAAGCTGATCTGCTCTTCGTTCAAAACGCGAAAGACGTTATGGTCGATGGCGGAAAGCTCATTTTAAAGGGGATCGGCCCCACCGTGCTGTTCTTCTCCGATCGTCCGGAGCGAATCGCCGGTCACATGACCAACGAAAGATACCTTAAGTTGTGGAGGGAGGACGGCAAAGACAGTTTTCTGGCCGATCCTCCAAATGCCACCGTTTCGGTATTTGCGGATGAGACCGAGACGAACCTTGTCGTGACGTTGCGAAACCCGCAGTTCACTGGTGACGACCTCTCCTATGACATAAGTGTCATCCAGGGTAAGCTGCCCGAGAAAGGCGGTCCCTGCTCGGTGTTTATCGATATCATCGGGATGCCGCTGACACCGCTCTCTTACGCCGGTGTGGCGAGACGATCAGTATACCGCCGATGGTAGGAAAATTGGCGTGGGGAAATTCCATCTGTAATTTAACTTAACCGGAAACGAAAAAAAGGAATTTAAGAAATGCAATCGTTCAAGAAGAGGTCTATTGGCATGAAGTTGGTGGCGGTGGGGATTCTTATCCTGTTTGCCGCCGCGGGCTGCGCCACCAACGGCGGCCTTTCCACCATGACGGATACCACGAAGGGCGGTATCCTGGGAGGTGCCGGCGGGGCGGCCATCGGGGCCATCATTGACAGCGCCAATCCATGGGCCGGCGCACTTATCGGGGCTGCCGGCGGGGCGCTCACCGGTGCTCTCGTTGGGCATTTCATGGACGACCGCAAGAAGGATCTAGAGAAGGCCCTGGCACCCCAGATCAACGCCGGGGAGGCGTCGGTGCAGATTCTAGCCGACAACGCCCTGCTGGTGACTGAGACGGGTGCCACAGCCTTTGCGCCCGGCTCCGCGGTGGTCAGCTCGGGTTTCATCCCGACGCTTCAGACGATCGCCAAGGTGGTCAATACTTACGGCAAGACGACGATCGCGGTCATCGGTCATCCCGACCGCACCGGCACGGAGGCCGAGCGGCGGGCGCTCGCCAACCAGCGGGCCGAGGCGATCCGGAACATGGTTCTGGGGATGGGGGTTTCTCCCATACTGGTGTCGGCCTCCGGCAATCCCAACAGCCAGTATATGGACGGCAGGGCCGAGGTGGTGATCCATCCATTGACCTCCGCCTGAGACGGTCTAGCGGTTGTTCAGGTATCCATGAACGGCATGGGCTATACCCAATTCACGGCATTTGAGCCCCGGGCGAAACCGGAAGAGTGATATGGGATACCGGTGAGATCCTGCAGGTTCAATCGATTCCCTTTAACCTGCAGGACAGTGAAAGGACAGGTAATGAAAATTGAAAAACAATTCATTTGGATAGGATTACTGTTTCTGTTCGCAATCTATGCTTGCGGCGGCGCCTCCGTGCCTCCAGGCGCAAAGAAAATCGGCCGCTACGAGGGCAGCTTCACGAGTGCTCTGTTATCCGGATCCTGCCAGTTTGACCTTTACCGGCTGCCGGACGGCAGCGGCACGTTCGAGGGTGCTTTTCAGGGATTGGAGGAGGATGTTTTTCTCACCCTGAAAGGCTCCATCACCGGCAACCATCTCGAAGGTACGGTAATGGGTGAAGACGTCTTCGGCGGCAGCACCGTTTCCGGTGATTTATCGGCTGATGAAAACGAGGTGAGCGGCACTTTCTCCCTGAATGCGCCCTATTCCCCCCAGGGAACCTGGAGCGCCAATAGAAAGTAGAGGATAAATGCATGCTGAGAACAAGCAAAAGTAAAATAGGAATTAAATAAAAAAGGCGAAGCCAATACTTCGAAAAGGAAAAAAGATGACCGACACAGACATGAATAGCCTTCCCGACAAAACGGGAACCCGCCATACGTTAAAGCGGTATTTAGGCGCTAACGGCGTCATCATGATCATGCTGATGCTGCTCGCCATAATCGGAGTCGGAGTTACGGACTATTCTCCGCGACTCAGCCACTTGTACTGGCTTGCGATGGTGCTGGTTACCGGAATTTCCTGCAACGTTATTGAATGGTCCCGCGCCCGGAAAAAGGGCCTCAGTGCAACGACCATCGTCAAAAAAGAGATATTGATATGGCTCAGCGTTTTGGTCGCGGTTAGCCTGGTGTACTTCCTTTATCACTCGGGGCGTCTCGACAATGAAAACACCGGACTGATCATCCTTTTAATACTTGCGTTGGCCACTTTCCTGGCCGGACTGCGACTGGGGTGGCGGCTGTGTATTTTAGGGTTGTTGTTGGGGGGTGCCATGATTCTGGCCACCTATTTGGAAGAGTTCCTCTGGATTGTTCTGATGGTGGTGGTGGCTGCCGCGGCAGGCATTTATTTATTGGCGAGGTACCAATCCAACCCTGAGGACGGGGACCAGTAAACGGGTTTTCGGCCCGACTATTGTGTCACGGGCGATGGCCATTTCGAATCGAAGGTCGGTGGCGATAACCGGAAAAAATATGGTCAAAGATAAATCCATAAAATTTTACCAAGCGGATGAAGGAGGATAAATGTCTGAAATCCCTTTAGGCGCAGAGGTCGAGTGTTTGGACGGACCTTGCGGTAAGACCATTACGATCATCATTAATCCTACCAATAAAAACGTCACGCACATCGTCGTGCGTGACAAGACACTTGGCGACGAGGGTGAACGTCTGATTCCTATTGAACACCTCGGAGAAACCACAGAGAAGAAGGTCCGGCTGAACATCAGCAGGAGCGAGATGGCCGGCATGGATCCGTTTGTCAAAACCCGCTATCACAAAATAAAAAAATTCGACTTCATGGAAAGTTACATCGGTCATGATTTCGATTTTTACCTCTTGCCCTATGCGACCCCCATGAAAACCGACGTCATCCCGGTCGAGGAGGAACAGATCCCGCCGGGCGAATTGGCGGTTTACCGTGGCGCACGGGTGGAAGCCACGGATGGAAAGGCCGGTATGCTGGGTGAATTCCTGGTCAACCCGCTGACCGGCCATATTTCCCACCTGATTTTGATGGAAGGGCACCTGTGGGGCAAAAAAGAGGTGACGATACCTGTGTCGGCCATCGATCGCATCGAGGAGGACACCGTTTACCTCAAGCTCGATAAAAAAGCCGTTGAATCATTGCCTTCGGAATCGGTCCGGCGACACTGGTAATTTGTAAGCGTTTACAGGGCACCGCATCTGCTTTGTTGTCGGGCACTTGAAGTACAAAAGTACGTCTGCGCGCCCGACGCCTTGCATCTGCGGCACCCTGTAAACGCTTACAATGAGTTGGTTTGAAGCGCATCGGACTAAGCAATCCTCTGAACGGTTACGGTAATTTAAGTCATGGGAATTAGGCCCATGGCATGGCATGGCATGGCATCCTAAATACTAACGAAAACCCAACTTGAGCGATTGTCGAGGTTGCCATAGATATCAGGAAAGGAGAGCAACTGGGTGCAGACGATCCCGGACAAGGGCTGGAACACGCTCCTGCGCCTCTACGGCCCGCTCGAGCCGTGTCTCAACAAGACCTGGAGGCCGGGGGAGATCGAACTTCAGCCCTGAGATTCTATCCCGCATATTTTAGTACGCCTTTGCACGGTGCACTGAAATATTCAGGCTAAGGCACTGATCATTAATGAATCGCATGTGTTGAATAACAATTACCGGGTTAGTAGAGAAGAAAACCTTAAAACTGAGGGAGGTCGACAATGAAGCGATCAACTGCGCTACTGTAGGTATCATCGCACCGGCTCTGACAGGTTGTGCCAGCCAGTCTCAGTTTCTCAGTGACAAGCAAGGCATGGCCATGCAGACGGCACTGAGCCGGGCCAAGTTCGATTTGAACTGACAGCAGGTGACCCCAGTTCTTATCTCCGAGGAAGTCGTCCAGCCGGCTCACAAGGACCCTGGGTGAGCGGGATTCAACGGGCGGAGTAGACCATCGGGGTGAAGGGCTGCGACAAGCGTGAAACCTACGTCGTCATTTGTCCCGAGGGAGGGGAGGGCTGCTACGCGGCCGGCCCCGGAACATTCCGCAACTGGTAAGCCCGGTCTGACATCCTCCCATTGGCATTAAAGGTCGTAATACAGAAAGGAGAACAAAGATGAGCAATTTAGTGGTTATCGGTTATGACGATCCGTTCAAGGCGGAGGAGGTCCGCCTCAAGCTGAGAAAGATGCAGAAGGACTACTTGATCGACCTTGAGGACGCGGTCGTGGCCGTCAAGAATGAGAAGGGCAAGGTCAAGCTGCACCAAGCCGTCAACCTGACGGCGGCCGGCGCCGTGGGCGGCGGTTTCTGGGGATCCTTGATCGGACTGATCTTTCTCAATCCGCTGCTCGGAGCGGCGGTGGGGGCCGCGGCAGGGGCCGTTTCGGGCGCTCTCACGGATGTCGGCGTCGACGACAAGTTCATGAAGGAGCTGGCGGCCAGCATGACCCCCGGTAGCTCGGTGCTTTTTGTCCTGGTGCGCAAAGCCACGCCGGACAAGGTGCTCGCCGAACTCGAGGGATCGGGAGGCAAGGTTCTCAAGACCTCGCTATCGCATGACGATGAGGCCAAGCTTCAGGCGGCCTTAAGCGCGGCCAAGGCTTGATGGGCTCATAAATGGGACATCGACCCTGTCCAGTTACCGGTTATAGTGGTTGTAGAAAAAACGTTTGAATAAGGAACGTTTTTTTCTACAACCACGTATACCATCCGTTCGTGTATCGGAATTTATTTTTGAAAAGCGGTATAAAGCCACTATGCTCCAGCACTACTTTATCATGACCCGGGCATTCTTCGAACACCTGGGGACCGATTCGGAAACGGCATTCCGGCATTCTTTTGCCCTGGCGCAGCCGATCCTGGACCAATAAGGACATCAAGACTGTCTTCAGCGTGTTTCATGTTATGGAACCGTACGTCATCGTTGGCAGCCTGCTGGCGTTGATCCTGCTGGTGCTCTATTTGCGGCGCAGCCGGTATAACAAAGCGCCGGCCGGTTCATTGCACTGACCATAAAGGATCCAAAAGGGGGAAACCTAATGGGTTTTCAAGTCGGCTTCTGGGATTACGTGACGTTTGCCGCTCTCGTCATTATCGGCGCGGCGCTCGGGGGCGCTGTTCTTCTCATCCTGGGACTTCCGGGCAAGATCGCGATCGCGCGCAAGCACCCGGAAGCCGAAGCGGTGAACCTCATGGGCTGGGTTGGCTTCCTTGGTGTTGTACCGTGGATCCAGGCCTTGATCTGGGCCATAAAGCCCACCGACGTCGTCGATATCCGGCGCTTCCCCCGAGAGGAGCAGGCGGCCATCGAGGAGGACATCGTGCGAATCACCGGCAAGCCTGCATCGACAGCATCGCCGGCAACGGCAGAGGGGAAAAAACCTCTAGACGGCAAAAAGGAAAAATAGGGGAAAGACTAACATGGTTGCTGGGCTGCTCATCACCGCAATCGCAGGGTTCCTCTTCTGGCTGGTCTTTTTCAAGTTCAAGTGGATTAGACTGACATACGGGTGGGGGCTCTTCATCATATTCTTCGTTTTGCATATCGCACTGATTTTTGTCGTTGGCCTGCGCTTCGTGACGCCCTACACCACGAACGCCAAGGTGATCCAGCACACCATTCAACTCGTGCCGCGGCTCCCTGAACCGACGTTGGTCACGGCGGTGCTGGTCGAACCCGACGTGCCGGTCAAAAAAGGCCAGCCGCTGTTCCAGTTCGATCGCCGGCCTTACGAGTACAAGGTCAGACAACTCGAAGCGCAGCTGGCGCAGGCGAAGCAAAACGTACGAGTGATGAAGGCCGATACCGAAGTGACGGCGCAAAAGGTCGTAAAGCTCAAGAGCGAGCTCGCGTACTCCACTTATCAGCAAAAACTTTCGACCGGTCTTTCCCGGCAGGGCGCTGGCCCCGAAGAAGACGCGCAGAAGTGGACCGCCAAGGTTGCGGCCGATAAGGCTGCCATCAAGGAGGCAGAGGCCGAGCTGTTGCGTGCCCAACTGAACTACGAGTCCCAGATTGACGGCGTCAACACGAAAGTGGCGGCCATCCAGGCCGAGCTCGACCAGGCGCGCTATTACCTCGACAATACGCTGATGGTAGCGCCGGAAGACGGCCGCATCGTCAACCTCCAGGTGCGTCCCGGCATGGTGTCGGGAATAATTCGCTTCGGGGCCATTGCGTCATTAATCTGCGACGAGGGCCGCTACCTGCTGGGCGACTTCTTCCAGGAACACCTGAAGTACGTGAAGCCCGGGCAGCCCGTGGAAGTCGCGCTGGATCTGTATCCCGGTCAGATCTTCACCGCGAAGGTCGAAGCTGTCTGGAAAGCCAGTGGCGTGGGCCAGTTGCTCCCGAGCGGCACGCTGCCGGGCTTTGAACCGGCACCGCCGGATAAGCCGCAGGGCCAATACGCCGTGAAGATCTTGTTCGACAGTGCGGAGCTGTCGAAGTTCCCGATCGGCGCGCAGGGCGCGGCAGCGATTTACACCGATGGCTTGAAAGGCAGTTGGGCCGCGTTGCGCCGCATCAGCATCCGCACCTACACATGGTTCAGCTGGCTGTATCCCATGCCCTTCTGAGGCAAAATGCTGGAATAGAGGCATGCAGGTGTGCCGCCATAGTGGAGTAGTGATCATTATCATAGACGCCATATCAGCGATGATTTCACCGGTGAACGCACTGTTGATCCGATCTTGCATCA
>JBATHN010000861.1:0-2017 GCA_049666885.1 Desulfobacterales bacterium | reverse complement strand
CCGTAAGCATCGGCGTAGAGCTTCGTCGACTCGGCATCGGCTACCCCTTTTATTTCCTGGGCTTTCCGGTAGGCTTCCGAGGTAATCAGTTTCAGCTCTCTCTCCTTGTCACCCCGTATTTTCTGTGCCTCGCCCTTTCCTTCGGACCTGAACTTTTCGGCAATCTGTTTCCGTTCCGCTATCATGCGGTTGTAAACTGATTGGCGCACCTCTTCGACATAGTTGATGCGCTTAATTTTGACGTCGACCAGTTCAATGCCGAACTGGGCCAGCTTGGGTTGCGACTGTTTCAGAATGCCCTCGGTAATATTCTGCCGGCCTATGCTGATCATCATTGACGGCCGCCGCTGGTCTTGTTCATCTTCACGACCGACCTCGGTGGTATCGAGTTCGCGGTTGCTGTTGCGAACCACTTCGATAAGCCGGTTGGAGGTGATGAAGTCGCGTACCGCCGGGTCGATGATGTCGTTGAGGCGACCGATGGCGTTGAACGGATTGTTGACGGTCTGAAAAAACTTCACCGGTTCGACGATCTTCCAGCGGGCAAAGGCATCCACATAGATGAAGGTCTTATCCAGCGTTGGAATCTGCCCCGGATCTCCATCCCAGTCCAGCAGGTTCTTGGGAAAGTAGTTCGCCGTCTGTATGAAGGGCACTTTGAATTTTAGCCCCGGAGATACTACCGGAGACCCGACAATCCGCCCGAACTGCGTTACCACCACCTGTTGGGTTTCGTTTACGATGTAAGCCGACTGGTAGACGACAACGGCGGCAACCAGCAGCACAATAATTATGATCGGACCTTTGAATTTCATTGGGCAGTCCCGTTTTGGGGTTGTTTGCCGAGGTTGAGAAGCGGCAGCAGGTTTTTAAGGTCGGAACCGACGATGTACTTATCTCCCAGTTTCGGGAAGACATCGCTCATCGTTTCGAGGTAGAGCCGACGTTTGGTCACATCTTTGGCTTTGGCGTACTCCTTGTAGAACTCCGTAAACCGGGCGGCATCACCCTTTGCGCGGTTGACGCGATCCAGCGCATACCCCTCGGCGGCTCTGACGGTGCGCTCCGCCTCGCCTCGGGCGGCCGGTATGGCCTTGTTGTAATCCTCTCGGGCCTCATAGATCAATTGTTCTCTTTCCTGGGTCGCCTGGTTGACCTCGTTAAAGGACGGCTGCACCGGCGCCGGAACGTTCGTCCGCTTCATTTCGATCGTGACGATGTGGAGACCGGATTCGGCTATGTCCATTTCTTTTTGCAGGAGTTCTTTGGCCTCGATGGCCATTTCTCCGCGCTTGTTGATGACCTCGTTGATGCTTCGGTCGCCCACGACAAGCCGCATCGTGGCCTCAGACATGTCCGCCAGCAGCCGCCGGACGTTGGCCACTTTGAAAAGATAATTGTACGGATCCTTGACGCGGTACTGGACGATCCAGGGAACCACCGCCACATTCAGATCACCGGTCAGCATCAGCGCAATAGTTTCAGACTCGCTGGAACCCAGACGCGAGCGGGCTGCACTACCGTCAGAACTGAAACCAAACTCCTCGGTGCGGATGCCCTTTACATTGACCTTGGTGACCCGCTCGATTCCGAGCGGCAATTTGAAGTTCAGCCCCGGCTGAGCAGACCTGACATATCGTCCGAAGAGTTGGACAACGCCGACTTCATCCTGTTTCACGGTGAAGATCGACGACCAGACGGCCGCAAGAACCAAAAGGATAACGATCAAAAACGGGCCGCCCGGAAATTTAATGTTTTTCAACTTTTGGACGAATTCATCCACGTTCGGCGGCACACCACCACCCATCCTCTGCTGCTGTTCCTTTAACTTTTCCCAATCCCAACTCATTTTTGTCCTGTCAAAATGCCTTCCGAATCGACAATTATAACCGACTCAAAAGCGCGGTAGAGTATAAAAGTTCGCTCTAATAAACCTTTCTATCAGACACTTTACAATTTGAACGCCTATGAACCCTTTCTGACACCGTTGCACAAAAACGGGATATCTGTATAGAAG
>JBATHN010000860.1:0-3141 GCA_049666885.1 Desulfobacterales bacterium | reverse complement strand
GCGTCGGCCTTCAAGCGCTTCAATCATATCTATCAATCCGGCGACGGCATAACCGATATCGTTTGGGAAATCATCCGCAAAGACGGCCGCAAGCGCATCATCGAGCTTTCCGCCAACCTCATCGTGGAGAACGACGGCGGAAAGGGCGGATTTCGCGGCATTGCCCGCGATGTGACCGAGAAGAACCTGGCCCAGCGCAAAGCGCTTGAATCCGAAGAACTGGCCCAGTGTCAGTACGAAGCCAGTCGCCGGGCCGAGCAACGCTACCGCGCATTTTTAAACTTTCTGCCGGATCCGGTCTTTGTCTTCAACCTCGACGGCAGTGTCTCTTACCTGAACCCCGCCTTTGAGAAGGTCTTCGGCTGGACCCTCACGGAACTCAAGGGCAAGCGCATCCCCTTTGTCCCCGAGTCCCACAAGGCCCAGACACGCGAAGGGGTCGCGCGTCTGCTCAAAGAAAAGGTTTTGCACAACTTCGAGACCCGGCGGCTCACCCGCGATGGTCGCCTGCTGGACATCGTGATCGACGGCGCCCTTTTCTACGATGAAGAAGGCCAGCCCGCCGGACAGGTCGTCACGCTGCGGGATATTACCCTGGAGAAACGCCTGGAGCGGATCAACCAGACCCTTTTCAGGATCACCAAGGCCATTCCCCATTACCGCGATCTGGACGGTCTGCTGGCTTTTATCACCCGCGAAACTCAGAATTTGCTGGACATCGAAAGCGCATCGGTCATCCTGCTGGATGAAGACCGGCAGGAATTTTACTTCTTTGCGGTCCACCACGACGATTCAGAGACCGGCAAGAAATTTAGAGAAATTCGGTTTCCCGCCGACAAGGGAGTGGCCGGACACGTTTACAAGACCGGCCGGCCGTTGATCGTTCCGGACACATCCGAAAGCCCTTATTATTTCAAGCAGGTGGATGAGAAGGCCGGTTTTCACACCCGCAGCATGCTCGATGTTCCCATCCGGATACAGAACCGGATGATAGGGGTGTTGTGCGCGGTCAACAAAAAGAACGGTGCCTTCGACGCCAACGATGTCGAGCTGCTCAGCACGGTGGCCGGCACGGTGGCCCTTCCGATCGAGAACGCGCGAATAAACCAGGAACTCAAGGATTCCTACGAAGAGGTCAAGAGTCTCAACCGCGCCAAGGACAGTGTGATCCACCGTCTGTCCCACGAGCTTAAAACGCCCATCTCGGTCCTGTCGGCCTCCCTGGAACTGCTGGGCAAAAAGTATGCCGGCCAACGTGACCGGGGCATTCAGCGCATTATCGAGCGCAGCCGGCGCAACCTGCAGCGTCTGCTCGAAATGCAGTATGAAATCGAAGACATCCTCCAGGAGCGTGACGATCGAGACCACCGGATGCTCACCACCCTCCTCGATGCCTGCGCCGATGAACTGGAGACACTCGTGACCGTCGAGGGGGCCGATGGGGACCTGGTCGACAGACTCCGCAGCCGGATCGATGCTCTCTTCGGTCCGCGTGACGCGCTGCCCGAGGAGATCCGTCTGGAAGACTTTATCGCCCAAACCGTCGAGCGGTTGCGGCCGCAGTTTGACCACCGGCGCTGCGAGCTGACCACGAGAATCGAAGCGGCCGGGGCGGTCTGGATTCCGGGCGATGTTTTGTCCAAGATCGCCGAAGGTCTGATTCGCAACGCCGTCGAAAACACACCCGACGGAAGCCGCATCGACATAGCGGTCCGTAGCGGACAGGGCGGCCCGGAATTCGAGGTCAAAGACTGCGGCGTCGGTATATCCGCGGAGGACCAGCGCCTTATATTTGAAAAGTACTTCACCGCGACCGAAGCGCTGCAGTATTCTACCCGCAGGCCTTTCGATTTCAATGCCGGCGGAAGGGGCTTCGATTTGCTGCGCATGAAAATTTTTTCAGAACGCTACCATTTCAAGCTTTACCTGCACTCCGACCGCTGTCGACATCTTGCCGATGGCCGGGAGCAGTGCCCCGGAAATGTCGCAGATTGTGCGCACTGCCGGAACGACGCGGACTGCCGCGAGACCGGCGGCACAACTGTCAGGGTGGTTTTTCCACCAGCGTCTGAGTTGATGATTTGACGGTCGGGGGTTTGGCAGAAGCTATAGGCTTTAAGATAAAGATTTTGACAAGGCCAGAGGGAGGAGGCTGTATTGTAATACGCCGACGACCGATAACACAGTCCAAAACCTTTATCGTAAAGCCTATACCAATGAAACAGAGGCGCCACCATGAAAGCCAACCACAGCCAAGAGAGTGACACCGCTCCGGAAGGCGGTGAAACCGGGCGTTTTTTCCGGGAAGTCGAGATCGAGTTTCTCATCCACGAACTCAAGGACCCCATTGCGGTCATCGAGACCGGGGTCCGGACGATTCTGGAGAAAAAAGATAAGTTCGGTCCGCTGACGCCGCGGCAGGAAAAAATCCTGAAACGCACCCTGCGCAACTCCAATAGAGCCCGCACCATGCTGAACAGTCTGTTGGAGATCGGCCGCTCCGAGGCCGGCTGTTTTATCTGCTGCCGCTTCAAGCCGGTCTCATCGGCTTACGGGGTTTTGCTGGAGGTGTTGGATGGCCTTTCCACAGACATTTCCGAGCAGTTCAGGTCCCTGACCGAAGAAGAGGCGGTGCGCGAATTTCTTGACCGGCAGGGTATTATATTGACTATCGCGCCTGCGCTTGAACAGACCGAACTGGTGCAAGACGAAACCAAATTCCGCCAGATCCTCGGCAACCTCATCAAAAACGCGCTGCACTTCCGCAAAGAACGGGTGGAAATCCGCATGAAACTCGAAAACGATCACGTTCTTGTGGAGGTTGCCGATGACGGACCGGGCATCGATCCGGCGCACCACCAGATGGTTTTCGAGCGCTACAGGCAGGTCAAGGAGTGCACCCTTTTGCCCCGCAACGGTCACGGACTCGGCCTGGCCGGCGCAATGATCATGGCCCGCCGTCTGGGGGGCGACATCGAATTGGAGAGCACCAGGGGCGAAGGCGCCACCTTCCGGCTGAGGTTGCCGATCACTTTCGAAACCGGCACGGTGTGACCTGAGGGGACGTAACGCGTTTGATACGAAGATAGAATGTAATACGGAAAAAAGGTGGGCGCCTCCGCCCGGATAAGCGGTTTCGAA
>JBATHN010000859.1:0-2584 GCA_049666885.1 Desulfobacterales bacterium | reverse complement strand
ATCTGCTGGATCGGCGCTCGGGTTCGACGCACCGGTTGGTTTAACGCGAAAATAGAATTTGGGTCACGTAACGCCGTTTAAAATTCGCATACCCCGATATAATTTTCCGGTGTGATCCCCAGGAGTTCGGATTTGACCTCATCGGCAACATCCAAGCTCTGAATAAAGTCGGTGATCGCACCTTGATCGATGCGGGTGTGGGTGCGGGTCAGGGCCTTAAGGGCTTCATATGGTTCGGGATACCCTTCGCGCCGCAACACCGTCTGAATGGCTTCGGCCACAACGGCCCAATTGTTGCGCAGGTCCCTGCGGATCACATCTTCGTTGAGAATGAGCTTATCCAGGCCCCGCAGAAGCGATTTCAGCGCGATGAGCGTGTGGGCCAACGGCACGCCGATGTTGCGTGTCACGGTGGAATCGGTGAGATCGCGCTGCAGCCGCGAAACCGGCAGTTTGGCGGACAGGTGGGCAAACAGGGCGTTGGCAACCCCCAGGTTGCCCTCGGCGTTTTCAAAATCGATCGGATTGACTTTATGGGGCATGGCGGAAGAGCCGATCTCACCGGCCTTGATCTGCTGTTTGAAATAATCGAGCGAAATATAAGACCACGCATCGCGCGCCAGATCGATCAAAATGGTGTTGATCCGTTTCAGGTTGTCGCAGAAGGCCGCCAGGTTGTCGTAGTGCTCGATCTGGGTCGTGTTGCGGGACCGCACCAATCCCAATCGGTCCCGCAACAATCGGTCGGCAAAGGCAAACCAGTCGATTTGCGGATAGGCCACGGCGTGGGCGTTGAAGTTGCCTGTCGCCCCCCCGAACTTGGCGGTAAAGGGCACCGCCTCGAGGAGTGCCAGCTGGCGATTCAAACGCTCCACAAACACGTAGACCTCTTTGCCGGTGCGCGTGGGGGATGCCGGCTGGCCGTGGGTACGTGCGAGCATCGGAATGTCTTTCCAGCGTCGGGCCTTGTCCGTTAAAGCGTCGATCACCTTGATGAGGACCGGTTTGACAACCTCCAACCAGGCCCTCTTCAGCCCATACGGCAAGGCGGTGTTGTTGATATCCTGGGAGGTCAACCCGAAATGGATGAACTCCTTGAATGGCGTGAGGTGGAGCTGATCGAACTTTTCCTTCAGAAAATACTCGACCGCCTTGACGTCGTGATTGGTCGTATTTTCGATATCTTTAACCCGCTGGGCATCCGCTATGGAAAAATCGGTGTAAATTTGACGCAGCAGCGTCGCCTGAGTACCGTCAAACGACGTCAGCTGTGGCAGAGGCAATTCACAGAGGGCTAAAAAATACTCCACCTCAACCATGAGGCGATATTTGATCAGCGCCGCTTCCGAAAAAAAGGCGCCCAACTTTTCGGTGTTTTTTCGGTAGCGTCCGTCTACCGGTGAGATCGCGGTAAGGGGCGTGAGCGTCGATTCCATTGATTTTCCCTCCGTCGTCCAGGGGGGTGCGGCAAGAAACAAATGGGCAAAATGGCGCCTGATCCGATTCAACGGCCAAAAAAACAAAACGCAGCGGTCATCATTGAACCACTGCGCTCCGTTGAACCGAATTCAGGACGATACGGTTTCCCCTGAAAAAAGAGAAAACCAAAGAGGTCCAAACTATTTTGTCGAGTCAGATGTCGAGCCGCTTTTCCTGGAGGCGTAACCATCGGCATACCACCCGCCGCCTTTGAGCTCAAAAGAACACGCCGAAATAATTTTCCTGGCCTTTTTACCACACTTGGGACAGGTTATCGCACGGGTGTCCATCTTCGTGAGCTCCTCTGTTACCTCACCGCAGCTGCATTCGAATTCATATACCGGCATGCTCGTCACCCCCTCGTACAGTGGAACGTTCAACTATTTATATTACCCTAAACGAGCTAATTTTAGCCATAATTTGAGAAAAGTCAAGACGAAATGGGTGCAACAAACCGTGTGAAACAATGGAAAGGTGTCCCGACGCGGGCAGTGCTTTCATTGTTAGGCAGCCTTTGGGGAGGCTGCGAAACGGCAATGTCGCGGTCTACTTCCGGTAACTTTCAGGTGCTGTTTTCCTCTCCGGAATATTGTCACGGACCGCTTCCGTTGGGGTTGCCAGAACAAAATTGCGCTATATATTAAATTGGTTTTAGATTAACAAATTACAATATCGTCTCACTAACACCCCTATCGGCTGCAAAATTGACTCTCCAACTGCCGGACCCGCCGGCAGGGGGTTATTTAACCAGGGAGGAAAAGTATGAGTTGGTCAAAATTAAGGTCTGTAAGCGTCGGAGTCTTCGTTTTTGTTGTCATGTCCGCTTTCCTGACTGGGATCTACATGCCTGAGGTCGCAGCCGCAGAATTCCCGCGTATGGTGCCCGAGAACTTCAGCCAATTAGCCGAAGTTGCCAAACCGGCCGTGGTCAACATTAGAACTGAAAAAACAGTTCAGGGGGGTGGTAAGGTTTTTAGACACTTTTTCGGCAACCCCTTCGGTGGTCGCGAACGCGATCCGTTCAAGGATTTTTTCGGGCCTTTCGAGGAAGGCCCCTCTAAGGAGTTCAAACAGCGCAGCCTCGGCTCTGGCTTTATTATCGACA
>JBATHN010000858.1:0-3134 GCA_049666885.1 Desulfobacterales bacterium | reverse complement strand
TAAAGCGCCGGGGTATGCGGATAGGCACCATCAAGCATTCGGCCCACAAAATCGAGATGGACAAACCGGGAAAGGACAGCTGGCGGCACAAGCAGGCCGGAGCCGACACCGTTATGGTGGTTGCACCCCAAACCATCGCCATGGTCAAGAGCATTCCTTCACCGAACCTGGATGGACTCGAAAAATATTTCGACGATGTCGACCTGGTCTTGACCGAGGGATTTAAATCCGGCCCAATGCTGAAAATAGAGGTGTTTCGCCAGACAGCGCATGCGGAACCCCTGTGCCGGGGCGATGACCAGTTGATTGCCTTTGTGACGGACACGGCGATCGATTTGGGCGTTCCCGCCTTTGGATTAAATGATGTCGTTCAGCTGGCCGACCTGATCGAAGAGCGCTATAGTGCCGCTCGCCAACCAACCGCCGGGCACCGAGACCCTCCGGGGCCCACCGACAATTCCGGCTGAGCATTTGCTTTATCTTTTCACCGGCTGAAGTTCGCGGTCCAAATCCTTTCCTCCGAAATAATTCTCTCATAGCGTTCTGATTTGTAAACTAAACACTCATGGCCCTGGGCCGCCACGGTGCATAAAAATGATGCGCCGGAGCCCAGATGAACGGTTGCGAAAAGCGGCTGAAACTCGCCGCCAACGGTCTCTAAGCCCGGACCAGTCGCGTCTTCAAATAATGAGTTCGGATGCTAGCTTGAAGGTTGGGTCTTCCAAGCGGCATCGGCATAGGGTCCGGTCTAAGACCCCATAAGCGACTCAGACAGTCAGCCGCTTTTCGCAACCGTTCATCCGAGTGGAGATGCCTACCTAATTCGATTGTGTCCGTTGAGCTCCGCCGCCGCGGTTTTAAGCCTGTTGAGCCGGTTATATTAGTCGATGGTATGTGAACCAAATTCAATTTTCGTACTAAAGGGAGGGGAGTTGCCCCCCTTAATAAAGGGAGTAGCGGGGTCTTTCTTCGACGATGATGGCGGGCTTTGCATCAACCGGCATATCAGCCATCAGATCTCCGCCGGTACTTCCCACTTTTTAGCAAAATGTTTACCATACTGAGAGTGGCACAAAAAAAAAGGGGCTCGATGTCGAGCCCCATTTTGAGATTCAGTTTGAGTTCCGGTTAGGCGACTTCCAACTTCTGGCGGTCGGCCATATCCATCAGCACCCGCTCGCGGGCCTTGTCGATGCCCAAGGCCTTGCGCTTCTTGTCGATGTGCTCGATCATCATGCGGGCCAGTTCATAGGGGTCGGGCGAAAATCCCCATTTGCCGAGCCCTTGTTTTTCCAGGCCATCGAAGAGCAGTTTGTAGAATTTGGTATCTTCCACGATCGGGAAAGTGACGCCGAACACGGTGTAGACACCCGAGGCCACGAAGTAATGGCCGATGCTGATGGCCTTCTCGCTCATCCACTCCGGTGCAGCCCCGGCCACCGGCAGGTCGGCGATGCTGTCGCCTAAACCGCCTTCTTTCACCATTTCGGCGCAGGCGATCAGGATCCGGCTGTTGTCGACGCAGGACCCGATACCCAGAACCGGCGGCATGCCAACGGTCTCGCAGACCTCGCGCAGTCCCGGTCCGGCCATGACCGCCGCTTCAGGCGTGGTCAGCCCGGCCTTGGCCAATGCGACCTGGGAACAGCCGGTCTGCACGACCAGGACATCGTTTTTGATCAGCTCTTTGACCAGTTCCACGTGGACCCAGTCCTGCTTGACCCGCGGGTTGGTGCAGCCGACCACGCCGGCCACGCCGCGGATGCGGCCGTTGATGATGTTGTCGTTTAGCGGCCGGTAGGAAGCCCGGAATGTACCGCCGAGCATGTACTTGATGTACTCGTGGGAGAACCCGTGGACGCCGATGTTGCGGATCTGCGGGATTTCCACTTTAGCCTTGCGGTTCTTGAAACGGCTGATGGCCTTGATGACCACCTCGTCGGTGCAGTCCTTGGGGGTGTGCTCGTGGAACTCGATGTGGGTAGCACCCTCGATGTGGCAGCGCGGGTTGGTGGTGATCAGGGGCGTGCCGTAGCACTCGGCCACCTTGGCCAGGCCCTGCTTGATGCACTGGACATCGACGCACATGACGTCGACCGCACCGGTCACCAGCACCGCTTCGGTCGACATGAAGTTGCCGGCGTGGGGGATACCGTGACGCACCAGCACTTCGGCGCCGGAGCAGCACATGCCGGCCAAATTGATGCCCTTGGCACCGGCTTTCTTGGCTTCTTCGATCAGGCTCTGTTCGTTGCACGATTCGATCATCGATTCGAACAGGTTGGGCTCGTGGCCGTGGACGATGACGTTGACGTAGTCTTCCTTGAGCACGCCCATGTTGACCTCGATGCTGATGGGCGAAGGTGTGCCGAAAAGGATGTCGGAAATCTCGGTCGCCACCATGGAGCCGCCCCATCCGTCGGCCAGGGCCGTGCGGCTGCACTGTTTGGCGATGTTTTCGTAGTGCTGATCGACGCCCATGTGCGTTCGGTGCATGATCTCCATGATCTCGCGCATCGATCCGCGGGGGACGATGCCCAGTTTGCGCCAGGTTTCCAAAGTTTTTGCAGGGACACGATCGGCAAAGGGTATTTCCCCTTCCACCTGGGTGTAGGTCCGTTCCAATTCTTTGTAAAGGTCTTTGGCAATGTCCATCATCTCGCGGCCTTCGGTCTCGATGCCGATGGATTGGGCCACCTCTTCCAGTTTGACGGTGTCCTTGATCTTGTAGTCATGAATTTTGCCGTTGACCACTTCCCGGAACAGGTCGAGCATGCTCATGCCGTGGTCGGTGTGAGCGGCACATCCGGAGGCGACCATGCGGGCGAAGTTACGGGCCATGATGGTGTCGATGGTGGCGCCGCAGACGCCGACCTTGCCGTAGGGGTCCTTGGCATTCAGGCGGCAGGGGCCCATGGAGCAGTGCTTGCAGCAGGCCGAATTCGCACCGATGGGGCAGGCCTTCATACTGACGGCCCGGTCAAAGGCGGTTTCCACGCCGTCCCGTTTGGCTTTCTCAAGCATCTGGATCGTGGCGTCGCAGATCGACAGGTCCCTGAAGTTGATCTCTTTTTCCTTTTTCGCGATGATTTTTTTTTCTTCTGCCATAATTGCTCCCTTCGTGGTGAGGTTGT
>JBATHN010000857.1:0-14338 GCA_049666885.1 Desulfobacterales bacterium | reverse complement strand
GCGACAGTGAGGGGTTGGCCTGTTTGAGCCACCGGCGCGGCGTGATGCCGTTGGTGACGTTTTTGAGCCGGTCGGGGAAAACGCGGTGAAAATCGCGAAACAAATCGGATTTCAAAATATCGGAATGCAGCGCGGCCACACCGTTGACGGTATGGCTTCCGATGATGGCCAGATGGGCCATGCGGACGCGCCGCTGCGCGCCTTCCTGAAAAATAGACAGCCGGGCGGGCAGGTCGGTTTCCTGCGGGAAACGCTCGCTGAGCAATTGCAGAAACCGGTGGTTGATTTCGCCAATAATCTCGAGGTGACGGGGCAGCAGGTTACCCAACAAGTCGACCGGCCAACTCTCCAGCGCCTCGGGCATGACCGTGTGGTTTGTGTAGGCAAACGTGCGCTCACAGATGCGCCACGCATCGTCCCAGCCGAGTTTCTCGCCGTCTACAAGAAGTCGCATGAGTTCCGCGATGGCGATGGCCGGATGGGTGTCGTTCAACTGGATGGCGACAAAATCGGGAAAAGCGTCGAAGGATTGGCTCTGCTTGCGGTAGCGTCGGAGTATATCGTGCAGGGTGGCGGCAACGAAGAAATACTGCTGCTTGAGCCGGAGTTCTTTGCCGGCTGTGGCCTCATCGCTCGGATAAAGGACCTTGGAAATGGTCTCGCCGAGCACCTTTGCCTCGACCGCTCCGATATAGTCTCCCTGGTTGAAGTGCGTCAAGTTGAATTCCCGGCTCGATCTGGCCGCCCACAGCCGCATGTTGGTGACGTAGTCGTCGCCATAGCCGGGAATGAGGATGTCGCAGGCCACGGCCATGACGACTTCTCCGCCAACCCAGCGGTAGCGCAATTCCCCGCCGCCATCGGTGTAAGTTTCGGATCGACCGTAAAAGCGGATCGGCTGTTCGATGGGAAGGCGCTGGAATTCCCATGGATTTCCGCGCCGCATCCAGTTGTCGCAATGTTCGCGCTGGTACCCGTTTTCCAAGACCTGATGAAATATGCCGTAGTCATAGCGAATGCCGTATCCGTATCCGGGCAGATTGCAGCATGCCATGGAGTCGAGGTAACATGACGCCAGGCGCCCGAGCCCGCCGTTTCCCAGGCCGGCATCCCATTCCTCTTCTTCCAGTTCATCGAGGTCAAAGCCCATGTCGCCAACAACGCTTCGGGCCTCATCCAGCATGTCGAGGCTGATCAGGTAATTTTTAAGAAATCGGCCGGGCAGGAATTCAAGAGACAGAAAATAGACCCGTTTCGACAGGGTATCGTAGAGAGACCGCTGGGTTTCCATCCAGCGTCGGATGAGCCTGTCGCGAAGACTGTAGGCCAGTCCCAGGAAGCACGAAAAACTGTCCGGCTGATGAGGGTCATTGCCGAGTGTAAACTCTATGTGCCGCAGGATGTCGCTTTTCAGACTTTTTGAATTCGTTTCAACCGGTAGATGGCCTTGTCGGCGGGTCTCGTCCATGGATGGTGCTCCGGGGTTAAAAAGGCGTCGATATTCTGAATCTTATTATAATCATTAGATTTTTGCAAGATTTTAAAATTTTGATAAACCACCACGCAACGGCTCGTCGCCATTGTTTCCGGGCGCTCGAAGCGATATAGGTTTAAGGGTTCACCGTTCCCCGTTCAGGGTTGAAGGATTGAAGTCCTTCCTTAAACCTTTGAACCTTTAAACCCAGAACCTTGGACCCAAAACCCGCATACGAAACTTAACGGTACGATACCCATTAGAAAGGTCATCTTTAGAGAAACTATCCCAGGTATTGTGAGATATTCAGAAATCTCAAATTCCAAGCACCAAAAAAGAAGAGGGGCTGCGTGCTGGCACTCCCCTCTCTGAATAATGGATATACCGGCGTCTGTGTCCTACCGGATCCATTGCCTCTACACCGAAGGCGCCTTTTCGAGTTGCACGATCCGTTTGCCGATCGCTTCCAGTTCCTTTTTAAGGTGTTCGGCTTCGCTTTTCAGCACCTCGAGTTCCTCGGCCGGTTTGGCACCGACAAAAAATCCGCCCCACGGTGAACCGAAACCCCTTCCGTAACCGAGTCCTCTACCGAATCCCCGGCCTCTTCCCATTCCGCGGCCGAAACCACGACCGCCACCCATGCGAAATCCCCCAGTGGCCGACGGTCGCGAAAGGCCGCCCGGCCCGCAGAGTCCTCTGCCGCCGCCGGTCATCGAACCGGCGCCCACTGGTCCTGTCCGATCGAGTCCTGGCATAATATACCTCCTTTAACGATGTTGGTTATCCGTTTTGATCCTGCTTTCCGGATCCCTGGCCCCGGCCGGCATTACCGCGTCCGGTAGCCTGTCCGGACCCGCCGCCTCTGCCTTTTCCGGCTCCTTTTCCGCGGGGGGACTGGCCGGCGGGATTTCCGCTGTTGCGTCTGCATTTACCCTTGCCTTTGCCGGATCCGGGCCCTTGACCCTGAGGTCCTGTTCCATCTCCTCTTGGCATAACGATCACCTCCTTTCCTATAGCGGTCCGCGACCTCTTCGACGGCGTCTGTGCGGACCACGGATTTCAAAGGTACCCCCCTCGACCCGCAGCGCCTTCGAGGTCACCAGCGCTTCGGCGATTACGGCGCGGGCGCCGGCCAGGACACGACCGAATGTGTGGCGGGACACGCCCATCATGCCGGCCGCCGCTTCCTGATCGAGACCCTCGAAATCGGACAGCCGGATGGCCTCCAGCTCCTCCACCGTGAGGGACACTTCGCCCGTGACCGGCAGTCCCTGCGGCACAAAAGCGGTCATTGTCGGAAATCCTGAAACAAAACGCGGTTTCCTTGGTCGCGGCAAAACAGGCTCCTTATTTGCTCATTTGAGCATAATATAAACGCCAATATTAATAGTGTCAAGAATAGTTTTTATCATATGATCATAAAAATCGATCCGGATGCCACTGCCGCTGGAAATAGGTAAGCATCAGATGATTTTTCTGCTATAAAATAGATGAGCAGCGGACCAACGCGGCTTGCCATTCACATCATACGAATCCGTAGAGGCGTTTAAAATGAAGTCAGCCGTCATACTGATTGTGGACGATGAACGCTCGTTCGGTGATGTCGTTGCGCAGCGGCTCAGGCAAAGGGGGTTTGCCGCAGTCGCCGTTACGAGCGGACTGGATGCTCTGAAGCGACTCGAGGGAACCAGCAGCATCGAGGTCGTCCTCCTCGATCTCAAGATGCCGGTAATGGACGGTATCGCCACCTTGCAAATGATCAAGAAGGGGTGCCCGCTGGTTGAGGTCGTCATGCTCACGGGCCATGCCACGATCGATTCCGCGATCGAGGCCATGAAGTCAGGCGCCTTCGACTACCTCGTTAAGCCCTTTGATATCGATCAACTGATCGATAAAATCAAAGCAGCCGTGAAGAGAAAGAGAGACCGCGAAGCCAGAATCCGCGAAGTACGGTCGCGGCCCTATATCTCAGAACGTGAGCGGGCTGAACTGATATCCAGGATACTGGACGATGCATGAGGTAACGGTGAACATGGCCGTGGCTGTTGGACTTCGAATTAAATCGTTTTAAAAGCAAGCTGGAAGTTCATAAACAATTAGTCTACCGGCCTTCGATGATGTTGTTCCAGATATAAATGGCATAAAGCAACGGAACGTGATCCCTGAAAGGAGCCGGAACGAATCCCTTAAACGAATTTTTCTTCGACTGACTGGCGTTTGCTTGGCCATATGCCTCATCACGAGGCTGATTGACCGGTATTTCACTTTCAGTTGCATTGTCCCGGATTTTTCCGTCACCGTCGATAAACTTTAGTTCGCCGACATGGACGAATGGATACCACGCTGGAACCCGGGACACGATGTCATAATTGTTGACAAAACGGTACATTTTTACATCAAAGTTGTCCTTGAAGGCCTCATTGCCCACTCTGGGAGAACCGAATGTATAGACGCCCTGGACATTGCCATATCGTCCGGCACAAAGCATTGCAAGGGCGCCTCCCAAACTGTGCCCGGTAATCCATATTTTACACCCCTTGCCCTGGACCTTTCTGATGTAAGGCAGAAGATCGGGCCAAATTTCATCCAATGCTTCTTTGAATCCTCGGTGCACTTTACCGCCTTGCTCCCAATCCGTCAGCCGAATATCTATATCCGTTTTTAAATCTGAAACCACTTCGTTCAGGTCGAACGTTTCTTTTTTTTTCCAGATTTCGCTTCCCCTGAAAGCAACAATAGCGAACTGATCATTACTGGCCACATAGCACTGTGTGCTTTTGTTATCAAAAAATTTTACTTCCGGAAGACCGGCCGCACTAAATCGAGATCTGACAAAATCTTCCTCCGCATACACTAGGGTGGAAGCTTCTGCAAGCCACCAGGCATTGATTAAATTAAACGAGGTTGCGTCGAACCGAAAACCGTCTTTCTGAGCGCCCTGGAAATAATCATAGTCTTTGTAGGGAGGGGAGAGGTTCTTGAAGGTAATCTTGGGGATTTCTTTTTTACCGGACAACGATGCCGCCTGCGGTTGGTTTTGGCCCATAGGGAAGCAGATAAAACCCAATATGATTCCCGCAAAAAGGATAAATCTGATCAAATGATTATGGCCTTTCTTCAAAACCGGACATCTCACATTTCCATATTTGTCATTCTATTCTTTCGATAAAAATAACCGCTAAGGGTTCACGAAAAAATAAGTTCGCAATTTTGGGTGTTGAAGCGCCTGACCAGCAAGGCGCGAAAACGCAGGAATATCTGGATATTCTGAGTTTTCGCAACACAACCGGACGATATGCATCGGCGTCCAAAATGTGAAAATATTTTTGAGTGAGCCCTATAGGTCATCCTCGATAAATATTCCAAACTCTTTCTGCAACTGGTAGATCGCATCCGTTGAATCGGTAAACACCTTGGTGTCTTCCAGGGTTACCTGTTTGCTGAAATCGAGATCGTTTTCGTAAAACATATCCGCCAGTTGCCGGGATAAATTATCATTTTCAAACACGATCGCCGATTCGCTGTTGAGCGTTCTGCTGCGAGGATCCATGTTATGGGATCCGACAATCGAAACACGGCGATCGAAAACGGCATACTTGGCATGCATGGTCCCTTCTGTCTGCTCGGTCGCACTGGTTCGACGACCCTGCCATTCCCAGATTTGTACGCCCCCTCCATCACATGACCGGACCACGGGTTCATTATTAACGGCCAATAAATCATCATAGAAATCGCGCCCCACAATGGTCAGCATAGGCAGGTCGTTGGTTGCCGGACTGTTGGTCAAAATGATCACCTTCGCGCATCTGCGTGCGGCGTCCTTTACGGTTTCGACAAAAGCTGCCGAAGCAACGAAATACGCATTGCCGATTAAAATTTCTTTCTTCGCTCCCTTAATCGATTTCAGGTAGGCCTGTTCAATATAGGTTTCACCGAACCGCGGTCTGTTTTGAAAGAAGCGACAGGTGGCTCTTTTGTATTTAAGGTCCAGTTTTCTTCCGGCCATTTCACGGACATTTTTGTTCAACCGATCGTCGGTCACGTGCCGCATATCGATTTTTCCGGTTTTGTCGAACACGTTGCGGGTCGCCTCCCAATATATGTTCGTGTTTAAAATGCCACGGCTTTCTTTGACTTTCAGAAAATACTCAAAATTGCGCTCAAATGCGGCCATCATGTCTTTGACGACAGCACCCCTGACAACCACATCCTGGTCCCGCCAGTAACGGCTCGGATTCTGGGGATCGATGCGAAAATATTCGTTGGCAACATTCAGCCCTCCCACAACGGCCACCGCGTGATCGGTTTCACCATCGATGATCCACATCTTTTCGTGAAATCGCTTATTCGGATCGGTTGCTTTATCCGCAGCATCATGGCTTACCACGGGCATTTCATTTAACCACTGAAGATAAAAGGTTTCGTAGCCTTCCACTTCGATGCCGTTTTGTTTCAAGTCAAAATACATCCACTGCGTTTGCGGGCCCGGGTTGGACATGGCATCGACGATGACCCGAACATCCAGTCCCTGGGCCTTTTTTGCTTTCAACAATTCAGCGATATATAAACCGGATTCATCTCCCGTGAAAATCAGGGTCTGGATGCGAACGGAGGTATCGGCCTTCTCGAGTGCCTGGATTCGGGCGGCAAACGAATCATCCCCATTGGGCAACACGGCGATGCGGCATGTTTCAGCCGGATGGGCATCGAACAAGCCGCTGAGACCGATCTCCTTGTAGGGACTGCCGACAAATTCTTCAGCAGCACCAAACGGTGTACCGTAAATCGCCGATGCATTCACATGGCTGGCAGGCGCATTCCCTTCTCCACCTGACCGGGTGGACGCGCAGGATAGCAGGATAACGAAAGTCACTGCCGGAATCGATCGCAATATATATTTATTCATCTCCCCGCCCCTAATCTGTACGAATACGGCCATGCCTTTTGTGCCGGCTGTTTTGCCTGCTTTTAGCGGTAGTCAGCGAGTCTCTCCCAGTTAAAAAAATCTATACTTTCCAAGGAAGCCGGACGATCCCCGAAGACCAATACCACCCGTAGACCATCGGTCATATAGTGAGAGCTCTCAGTCGATGCGTCCGCAGCGTTCGACCGGGGACCTTCCACCCCTTTGACATAACCGATTTTAATCAACGCCTGCGAATAGGCCAGGTCCTGGGTGAGGTCGTTGCGGGATTCGTCCACATATGGGTTCAAGGGAAGCGTCACTTCTGAAGGCGCCTTTTCTGAAAAACGTCCTCCCAGGCGGGTGCTGGTTTGACCTACCCAGACCGGCTTGCCCTGGTACCGAATCGGTGTCTGCCAGATCCGGATGGTATGCGCCTGGGCCTTGGTGTATCCACGGCTCAGCTTTTTCCCGGAAATGTCCTGACTGCGTCCGAAGGCATAGCGCGGGTTCAGCAATTGGTAGTTGTAGCCCCTGCGTATAAAAGCAGTGATCCAATCGTCGATAGCGCCAATAATAAAGACATTGATGGGTTCGGCTGAACGCCCGCCGTTATCTTTAGTTACGCAACAGGGAAACTGCTCCAGGGCCTGGCGAAGGTCGGTCTCGCTGTCCATGTTCTGCAGCTCGGCGGCCGAATACATGATATCCAGCCTTTCGAGGATAGCTTGCCCCCGATCCGAATTCGGATTGGGGGCGAAAAAGGTAAAATTCTGACTGAAATCATCGCCCACCAGGTCGATATCGACGGCCTTTACCTGTTCCGACCAGCTTGTAAAGATGAACCCGGACGCCTGCGAACCCGGCAGGATGAAGCTTCGGATGGGAAAATTCAACCTCAGAAGATGCTCGTCGAGTGCGGCGTTCGCATCGGCGGCAAACGTTTTGTGGTAGGCAAAGGCGACTTCCAGTGGCGCATAATATTCAGGGTCGATGGCCGTCGGCAGCAAGATGAGCGGACGGTCGGTGTTGTTTTCGATCGCAATCCACAGGGCCTGAATGTTTTTTTTGGGCAGGTCGATCCCGAAGATTTGCCTGGCCTCATCATCGCCGACAAGAGCAGCTGATGACCTAATCCCGTTGCTTTCCTCTGTCTGCGCCCGGTCCTGGATGGAAGCCTCATTGAATGTGGCCGGCTTTTTGAAAGTCGCACAGGCATTCACGAACAGCGAAAGATAAATCGTCAAACCAACGATAAACGATTGCTTTATTTTTAGTGACTTGTTTTCCTTCACGTTTCGAATCTCCTCTATAGGTTTTAACCGTTACCTATTGGAAGCGAACCATCGAAACTCTATTCATGTTTTGTAAAATAACCCGATGGCATTTCCCACTCGAGAAGTTCTATTTCTGATAGGGAGTAAGGACGGGGCTCGAAGAAAAGCACGATTCGTAACCCGTCGGTGTAAAAGGGATCGCCCACCAGATTCATCTTGGGCGCCTCCCTGGTGACGACCCCGACACCCTTGACAAATCCGTATCTGGTCAGTGCCTGCGAATAGGCCAGGTCTTCGACAAAATAGCGGCGCGCTTCATCCACGTCCGGGTCGATCACGTGGGTCGAGATTGTCGGCGATTTCAAGGTGAATTTCACCCCGATGTCCCGGCTGATCTGACCGACATACACATTCTTGCCGCGGAAGCGGATCGAGCTCAGCCAGAACCGCATGTGGTTGCGCTCGTGGATGGTGCTGCGCGCTTTCTGCCAGCCGATATCCTGACGTCTTCCGTAAACGTATAGCGGGCTGATGGGGGAGTAACGGTAGCGCTCGCCCTTTAAAAACGACTTGATCGTCCGTAAAATGGCCCGCGACCAGATGACCTCCGTGGCGTGCCAACCGCGGCGAACCAGAGCCGGCACGATATCGTTTGTATACCCGATCAGAACCAGATTAAGGGGATCGCCGAATTCGTCCCCTTTAGCATTGGTGGTACAGCAGGGGAGCTCTTCGATCATCCGGCGCAGCTCCTCCTCTTCTTCGACGTTGATGATTTCTTCGGCCGCATACAGGGTGTTGAAGTCGACCATTTTATAGTCGGCCTTGAAATCCGGGTCGGCGATGATGAATGAAAAGCTCTTGACGTCTTCACGGGAAATGAGATCGATGTCGATGGCCTTGAAACCTTCGTCCAGGTTCACGAGCACGAAGCCGGCTTCCGTTGTTCCCGGCCGAACGGGGTTTTGGAAGTGCAGTTTCTGAAATTTTTCGTCGAGCTGCCGGTCGGCATCATCTGAACCCGTGTGGAAGGCGAAGGCCGCTTCTGACGGAAAAAAGTAGTTGGGATCGAGGCCCGAAGGCAGAAGCCAGTAAGGAGCCGTGCTGTCGTTCCTGACCTCCACCCACACCGGCTGAATGTGTTTCGATGCCAGCTCGACACCGTAGATTGCCTGGGCTTCGGCGATGGTCGGCACCGCCGCCGTGACCGCCACATCCCCGTTGAAACTGCTCTTCGTCCGGTTTTTGTAGGCCAAGGGATCTGCCGATGAAGGTTGGGTTGTCGTGCATCCCTGGATGACATATGCAACAACTGCCAATGGTAATATGCAAATTTTAAACAGTTTTTTTGTCATCGATCGATTCATCACCAACTTAACAATAATGAAGATCCGCTTGAAAAATGATCGTTCACACTATCTCAGATTCAAGTCCTCTTCGACGAATCTGACAATTGCCTCTGCCAAGATTTCCCTCGGAAAGGCATTTTTGTCAACAAAAGTTGAAGCTAGGAACGAGTGCGTTCTGTTTATCGGCAAGGCCACGGCCCAATGATCTGCGTTCAGGTAACCCAGCAGCACGCTGCCGGGGATCACTTGATCATAAAAGATCAGCTGGCCGTCATTGCGGGAATCGACCTGACTCAACTTATCGTAACTCGATTTTAATATTGAAGAAATATGATCGGCATCGGGATAGGTAATGATTGAGTAATACCGAATCGATCCGGGCAGAGAGTGGGTTGCCAGCCACCGCTTACGCACCTCCGGCCTGAGGCTCTCCAGGGCGCCTTCGTCACCCGGATCACACTCGGCATCCGGAAAATATTGCAGCAGGTTCAACGTCGACTGTTCCACTGTGTTGGCTAGCGACGATCCGCCGACCGCCCCGGCGATGCTCACCACCGCTGCGACCCGTTGCTGCAATTCCGGGTAAATGGTCACCGCCTCGAGGATGTCCGGGGTGCCCTTCGAATATCCCACGAGCACCAGGCGCTTGCCCTCCTTTGGATCGGGCATCTTCATGACAGCCTCCCGGATGATGCCGGCATTGCGGACACAGCTGGAGAGAGCCTCGACATCCAGGATGCCGACTTCGTAACCGAACCGGGCGAGGTGGTCGGTTACGGTCATTTGAAAATCAAGGAAGTTTTCGACACATTTCGCCCCAAGCCCAAGGACGATCACTATTTTCAAGGGAAACTTGCTGACCCCCAAGTTGACCGGAATGCCCGAGGGCGGCGCCTCGTTTTCCAGTCTGACCAGCGCTTCTTCGCAAGGACGATAATCCGGCATCTCCCGACCGCGTTCGTTCGTGATCGCACAATAGATCTCTCTGAAACGGGAACGGCCGTTGACGACACCGGCTGCGGACGCGGGAACCAGGATCAGCGGCGGCGTTTTAGGAGAATACGGAATCATCGGTTTCGGTGTACAGCCAAATGCCGACGTCAAAACAACACTCAAAACGGCCCAATAGACAAGATGGTTTCTGAATGGCCGTCTAATGTGCGGATGAGCAATGTTCCTTGACCTGAAAACATGCCAAAAATGCATCGGCGATTCCTTCTGTTTTCTATTGGTGACGGCGAGAGGACAATGGAAAAATAGCTTTATCTCCAATATGCTGCAGGGGGAAAATAATTAATCCGACAGGTAATATTCAATTGTAGAAACGACCCTGACCTTTTTTATATAGGGCGTATTGTTGTCCCTGTTGCCGATTGAAAATTGTCCTTGGCTGGCTCGTTTTATTTTTCCCAAGGTACTGTTTGAATCCCTGGCGAATTTTTCGGCTACCTCTCTTGCATTCTTCGTTGCTTCTTCGATCATTTCGGGTTTTTTATCATTGAGTTTAGTGAAAATGAATTCTGTTTGGGTTTGATACCCTTGACGGGCAAAGGCAATACCCTGTTTTCCGAGTTCTACAAGCCTATTCATTGCTTCTCTGATGTTGCCAACATTTTCGGAATAAACGGTAATCGTCGAATCTCCCGAATACCTGAATTTGAAAGTGTCCGAACCGCTGTATCCCGCGGCCTGTTTGTCCAAAATCCCGGGGGGAGACACGGAAATTTCCTCTGTTTTGAAGCCGAGATTTTTCAAATAATCGACGACGAGGGCATTCTTTTGTTGAATGTTTGAAAACAGGCCATTCAAGTCATTTCCGGCTTCCTGAAATGTAATCGGCCAAATTGCAATGTCAGCAGGGACCTCACGCTCTGATAGTCCTTTGACCGTCACCGTTCTATCTAAAGATTTTATATGAATGATACCCTTGGAAATTTGGTAGCCAAGAGCCATGAGCCCTATACAAACAAAACCTCCCAATAAAATGGCACTAATAACAGGCTTATTATTCATAGTTTTACTCTCCGCTTTTTAAAATCCGGTTGAAACGTTGGCTATACAAATTACGTAACCAGGTTATGGCATCAAACCGGCTTCCTTATAATATTTCAGGGCTCCGGGGTGAAGCGGTGCGGAGAGGCCTTCGAGCATACTTTTCTTAGTCAAATTCGCATATGCCGGATGCTGTCTCTTAAAATAATCGAAGTTGTCAAACAGTTCTTTGGTAATCACGTAAACAACATAATCCGGCACTTGAGCAGAGGTACACAAGGTGGCCGTAACGCCGAACGTTTCTACATTGATGGCATCTTCCGCGTCTCGATAGAATTTCGCCACCGGTATGGTGGTTTTGGAGTAATACTTTCTGTCGGCGATCAGTTTGTCAATACCGGGCCCGGTAATCGGAATAAACCGGACCTTGCGCGAACCGGAAACGGCTTCTTTGAGGATCTCGTTTGGATGCCCCACCGTGCAGAAAAAAGCGTCGATACGGTTGTCCTGGAGAAGGAGCGGGGCCTCGGCGGCCTTCACTTTTTCCGCTAAAATATCACTGTCCGGGTTGAGACCCGTGGATTCGAGGGCGTCGATGGCGTTGAAGTACTCGGCGGCACCCGCGTGGCCCAGGTTGACCCTTTTTCCCTTTAGGTCGGCCATGGTTTCTATACCAGCTTCAACTGCTGCTACCAGACACACCGATTCCTGGTGGATGCTCAAAACGGCGCGCAGTTCCTCCTGGAGGCCCTTCTTCGCCCACTCGGCCAGTCCCTCGACCGCCTGATACTGCTTATCGGATTGCACCAGGCCAAATTCCAGGTAACCCGCCATGATGGCATTCACGTTGAAAACAGAACCGGGGGTGGATTCCACTGTCGCCCGGACCCCGTATTCCTGGCGCTTGTCGTTGATCATCTTTGCGATAATCAACCCGGTGGGATAGTAAACCCCGGTGATGTCGCCGGAGCCGATGGTCACGAAACGCGTTTCGGCTTGAAGCTCGGCAGGCATGGCGCCGCACAGTGCGTTTATTGATAAAACTGAGAAAATTATGGTGATGGATATCCTTTTCATTTTTAATCAGCGTCTAATGTGTCGAAACTAAAAGCAGCCGGATTTTCCCATTCGAGATTTTTGATCTGCTTCAGCGAAGTGGGGCCCGGATCAAGAATGATGACCGCACGAAGTCCATCCGTAAAATAAGGGTCGCCGGTAAGATTAGATCTTGGTTTGGAAGGCGTCACGCGACCCACTCCCTTTACGAACCCAAATTCAGAGATTGTTTGGGAAAAAAGCAAATCCTCGACAACGGAATGACGCGCCTCGTCTATATCAGGGTCAATTTTGTGGGTGACGGGCGGCCAAGTCTTCGTCGTAAAACGGACGCCGATGTCGCGGCTGACTTGTCCCACAAAAACTGGTTTGTCCTTAAACTGCATCGGACTGCACCACAACCGCAGGTGGTTCCTTTCGTGGACATCGTGGCGCGGTTTCTGGCGGGCGAAATCCTGGTGGCGTCCGTAGAAATAAAGTGAGCTGACGGGGGAATATCTGTAGCGCGAACCAAAAATAAACGACTTTATCGTTTTCCATGCGGCCGTTGAGTAAGTCTCTTCTGCAGGAACCCAGCCCCGGCGGGCAAAGGCTGCCGCTACATTAGTGAAATCTCCGATGACCACGAGATTGACCGGATCCCCGAGTTCCGTACCATCCTCGTTGGTGGTGCAACACGGTAGATTCTCGAGTGCTGTCCTCAATTCTTCCTCGTTTAGGTCTTTGACGTCGTCGGTCTCATAAAGGCTGTCGAAATCCACCATTCGATAGTCGACCCGCATGCCGGGGACCTGAACGAAAAAGGTAAAATACTTGACTTGCTGGTGACCGATGAGATCGATTTGAAGGACTTTTTCGCCTTCATCGAGATTTGTAAAAATAAATCCCGAAACCGCGGTGTTTGGCAGGATTGGATTTCTGAATGTCATCGACCTGAAATAGTATTCAATTTCCTTTTGGGCGGTACTGCTGAGACCGCCATCAACGGCATTGGAAGCTTCGTTTGGGGAAAAGTAATTCGGATCGACTGCGGCAGAAACAAGGTAGTAGGTCTTATCGCTGTGGTTTTCGACTTTCACCCAGATCGGCTGGATCTCTTTGCCGGCCAGATTGGTCCCGAAGATGGCCTCGGTTTCCTCAGCGCTCGGTACGGCTGTCGTCACGCGGACGTCCTGGTCATCTTTTGATTGCAAACGATCCCTGAATCTGACCTCGTTAATCGACTTTGGTTTGAAGGGTGAGGTTGTCCGGGTCGTCGCACAACCGGCGAGCGCCAGCACGAACAGAATGGCGACAGTCATCCTGAATATATTTACGGGACCCGCGATTCGACCGCAGCACATATCATGTGCGAACTTAAAATGATGCATATATTGCTTCGCTTAGATTTTTTATTTAGGGGCATAGTCCGTTATCCGTAGATTGCACCGGGGTGGCTAAAATAAAAATTAACCGCTTAAAATGCTTTCATTGCTCTTCCCGCGGCTCAGTCAGCCACCAGGGTGTCTCAAAAACCTGCTTCTCTTCGCTGCTTCCTTTCGGGTAGAATGAATGCTTGGCGTCTGTCAGGTAGTACTCCCAGAATTTCTCTTCGAACGCCTTGTCCAGGATCGTGAAAGCGCCCTTCTTTTTCTGTTCCTGGAGAAACGTGCGATAAGCGTCGAGTGGCTCCGGTCCGCCCTGCTGGAAGATGACCCGCCCGCCGTACTGTTTGTAGAGCGACCGGTTGATTTTCCATTGCCTGATAAATGCGGCCGCCACCTGTTCTCTATCCTGCCTGACCTCATCGGGATTCTTTCCGGCGCTTTTCGTCATCTCCCCGATATCGTTAAGAAACTCGTTCACCGTATCGAGTTCCGATGTGAGCGACTTTCGTTCGGGGTTGGTCAGCGATGTCGATTTCAGTTTACGGGCGAGCTCCTGCCTGCGCTCTTCGTGGCGTTTCCGGTCGCGATCAGCCATTCGATGCAGGCTCTCGAAATAGACGTCGATTTCAGCCTTCTTCACGCCGATGTCATGATCCTCGGCATACTGGTCAAGTAGTTTACCGAGGATCACGTACTTCATCTCGTCCGGATCACCGGTATGGATTTTCGTGCCGAAAACCGCTGCTACCAACGGCGCGTCAGTGTTGCCGTAGATCTCCTGGGCAGAGACCAGGTAAAATGTCGCCAGCATGTTAAAATATGCCCATACGATGAAGAAAACTTTCATACCGTAGGTCACCGGTCCTCTTCGTCTTTAGCATGGCCTATTATGGATCAAGACATGAGGTAATGACATTTTC